>CAYUTB010000043.1:0-18491 GCA_964447425.1 uncultured Candidatus Bathyarchaeia archaeon | reverse complement strand
GCAACGAGCCGCCGAGATAGGGGACAGAGCCAAGAACTACAGCCACGGCGACCCATTCAGCCATCAGGAGAGCTCCAACACCACCCACATGTCCGCCATGGACAGCGAAGGCAACATCGTGACAGCCACCCAGACCCTCAACGGGGTATTCGGGTCAAGCGTAACGGTCCCAGACAACGGGATACTGCTGAACAACTGCATGGCGCTCTTCGACCCACGACCATACAGAGCCAACTCGGTAGCGGGAGGCAAGAGAATGCTGAGCTCCATGGCCCCAACCATAATTCTGCGTAAAGGCGAGCCATACGTCTGTATAGGGACCCCCGGAGGGTTGCAGATCTTCCCCTCAGTAGCCCAAGCCATAGTGAACCTGATAGACTTCAAAATGAGTATTCAGGAAGCCGTGGAGGCTCCCCGGATATGGACCATGGGGGTCAAGGGAACACCCGGCGAGAAACTCATAGTAGAGAAAGTGTTCACAGAAGAGACCAAGGATCAGCTGAGAACAATGGGGCACGAGGTGTTCACGGTGAACAGGGTAGCAGGGGGAATGAACGGGGTTCTACGCGACAAAGACGGGATGCTTCACGGGGGTGCATGCTGGAGAGCGGATGGCACAGCTATGGGGATCTCGGGTGGGAAAACAGTGGCTGAGCTTCTGGAGCCTGACCCACCGTACTGAGCCGGGGGATGAAGACATAATAATCCAGAATCAGATTAGATGGCATGAATAACCGAAAAAGGATGGCAATCATAGTCGCGATTGTATTAGCCATCGGTTTTAACTTCCTCTACAATAACACCATCATCTACTGGGATGCTTACGGCTACGAGGTGATACTTTCAGATGTCTCAGATCCTGAGTTAACCATCGAGATAACCAACTCAGACATGTTACGGTACCCTGAGGTCGCATCGACTCTGGAGACAGCGTACATTGATGGGTGGGAGATGATCACCTTTGACGATGGTGACGCGATGAATCAATTTGATGAATTGATTGAGTCCAAGGGAGGTACTATGGATTCTGGGTACGTGTTTCTGGTGCTGGATGAGGAAATATACAATGTAATGTACACCACCTATGGGGGTATGGAGGATGAGCCCATATACATGATGCTCACAGGGGTGTTCATGTTAATCGCGTCTGGGCTGGTAATACATGAGTTGATAATCAATTACATGGGTCGGGGTAGAAAAGACACCACCCTATAATCCAAGAATAGATGAGTACTATGTCAACACGGGAACAGGTAGCCAGAGAAGCAGCCAGACTCCTTTACAACCGCACAGTGAAGGAGTACAAAGACGCGAAAGAGATGGCCGCATCCAGCCTCGGCACAAGGGCTCTTCCGAGTAACTTTGAGGTAGCAGAGGAACTGGATAAGATAACTGAGGAACGCGAGGGGTCAGATAGACTCAGCGGACTCATGGAGATGCGGCAAATCGCCCTCAGGGTCATGATCGCTCTAAAAGACAATGATCCAACCCTCATCGGCAGCGTCTGGCGTGGGACCCCCCGCATGGGAAGCGACATCGACATAGTTGTCTACAGTGAGAACTGGAGAGAGGTAGAGAAAAAACTCGGCGAATACCTTCTGGTCTCCGCCAAGCCGGTGGAGTTCACAGTAAACGGCGTCCCCCTAGGCGCTGTTCATATCGAGTTAAACATCGACGAGCACCCAGTTGAGGTGGTGGTGAGACCCCCCGAAGATCGAGACGCCTACGATGATGAGAGATGCGAGACCTACGGCGACGCAAAGAAGGGGTTGAAGCTGCAGGAACTGGAAAGACTTATGAGGACTGACCCCCTCCGACGATTCATACCCAAGAGGCGCGTCAGGTGAAACCAAAACTATTCGGCAGCTCAGGCATACGGGGCCTAGCAAACATCGATATAACCCCCACATTAACCCAACGAGTCGGAGCAGCGTTAGCGACACTCCACGAGGGGGGGACCACGATCATCGGCAGGGATGCGAGAATAACCGGACCCATGCTTGAGGCAGCCCTTACCAGCGGCGTAAACGCAGCCGGGGGAGATGTGGTGCAGGTTGGGCTCGTGCCCACGCCGGTGGTTGCATGGATGATCAAAGAGGCGGGCTCCGAGTCAGGGGTAGCTATAACAGCCAGCCATAATCCACCCCCCTATAATGGTTTGAAGGTCTTCAATGGGAAGGGGGTTAGCCTCACCATCGCGGAGCAGCTGCAGCTTGAGGCGATCTTGGAGAATGAGAGATATGAGTGGGCTGACTGGGACAGGGTAGGCGCAGCAGAGGAGATCGATGGAATCGAGCCTTATGTGGATATGTTGGCGGAGAGCATCGAGATAGAGACAGAGCACAAGGTTGGGCTGGACTGCTTCTGCGGAGCAACCTGCACCCTAGCCCCCGCTGCCTTCAGGGAGTTCCCGGTGGAGACGAAGATAATCAACGCGGTCCCCGATGGCAGATTCCCAGCTGGCAACCCTGAGCCAACCATGGAGAGCCTAAGACGGCTCGGAGAATACATGAAGTCAACGGGCTGCGGACTCGGCTTCGGCTTTGATGGAGACGGGGACAGGATGATGCCCGTCGGAGCCGATGGAAGGATGGTGAGCCCAGATCGTGCCCTAGCAGCATATGCTGGTTACGCGGTGGAGCGAAACAACGGCGGAACCGTGGTAACCCATGTAGGCGCATCCATGAATGTGGATGACATGGTCAAGGCGGCTGGGGGGAAAATAGTTCGGACCCCTGTGGGTGACGCCTTCATCACAGAGGCTATGATGAAGCACAAGGCTGTGTTCGGCGGTGAACCCATAGGCGCATGGGTATTCCCAGAGCACCACATGTGCCCCGCCGGGGTAATGGGGGCTTTAAAAGTATTAGAAGCATTAGATTACATGGATCAGACTCTTGAGGAGTTCGTCCAAGCTGCGCCCGCGTATCCGCTGGAACGCGCGAAGCTGGATTGCCCCAACCAGAAGAAATCATCGGCGCTGAAGGAGATCAGCACAGGCTACGGTGATGTCTTCAGGGATGTGGAATCCGTGAGCACTGTGGATGGGGTGAGACTTGAGATGCCACAAGGTTGGACCCTCATACGTCCAAGCGGCACCGAGCCCCTAATACGGATAACAGTAGAGGGAAGAACCCAAGAAGATGTTGATCGAATAATGGAGAAATCGAAACAACTGGTAAAAAAGGCGATGGGATGAAGGCAGTAATACTCGTAGCGGGAAAAGGGACAAGGCTCCAACCATTAACAGATAACACACCAAAGCCAATGCTCAGCGTAGCGGGCAGACCCCTCCTAGAGTGGATGATATTGAGGGTGAAGGAGGCGGGCATCCACGAGATGCTGCTGGTCACCAACTATCTTGAGGACCAAGTAAAGGAATACTTCAAGGATGGCTCAGCCCACGGGGTGAAGATCAGTTACAAGACCCAGAAAGAGACACTGGGTACAGCCAACGCGTTCTATCAAGCCAAAGACTTCGTCGAGGATAGCGAGTTCATGGCGCTGTATGGGGACCATTACCTAGCCGAGGGAGTGTTGAAGAGGCTCAGGGAGCAGCATAAGGCTGGAGAGGTAACTGTATCCTCGCTGCTGGTTGATGACCCTAGCCAGTACGGCGCGTTTGCACTGGAAGGCGATTACATCAAGAAGGTGGTGGAGAAGCCCCCAAAGGGAAAAGAGCCCAGCAAGTACGCAAATGTAGGCATCTACATCTTCCCACCCAGCGTCTTCAATTACATCGAAAAGACCCCGCTAAGCCCACGTAAGGAATACGAGATCACAGACACGATGCAGCAGATGATCAATGACAACATACCACACAGGAAACATGACCTGGAGAAAGAGGACTGGCTGGACATCGGGTTAGCGTGGAACCTCCTTGAGGCAAACAGGAGAGCCATGAAGGACATAGACTTCAGGATCGACGGCACAGTCGAGGACGGCGCGAGGCTCCACGGGCAAGTATGGGTCAAGAAAGGAGCCAAGATCAGATCAGGGGCATACATCGAGGGACCCGTAGTCATCGGTGAGGACAGCGACGTTGGACCCAACTGCTACATCAGGGCTGGGACATGTCTCGGAAAAAGAGTCAGAGTAGGCAACGCCTGCGAGATAAAGAACAGTGTAATCGGGGATGATAGCCACGCGGCTCACCTCAGCTACGTGGGGGACAGCCTCATCGGGAAGAACTGCAACCTCGGGGCAGGAACCATCACAGCCAATCTGCGCTTCGACAAGTCGCCTATTGAGGTCACTATAAAGAATGAGAGACTGAACAGCGGACTCCGGAAGCTGGGAGTCATCATGGGTGACAACGTCCAGACGGGCATAAACGTCAGTATTCACCCGGGAGTGGTCATTGGGAGCGACTCATGGATAGCGCCAGGTGTCACAGTTCAACAGGATGTGAAGGAGAAGATAATAAAATACTTCTTCAACGATCTTAAAGAAAAGCCGCGCTAGCCCCGCATCATTTATAATTCAGCAATCAGCAAACAAACTGATCTCAAATGGAAAAAGAGGAGTTAAGGAAAAAGTACCCCAAGCTAATAGAGGAGCTTGAGACAGGTACGGGTAAAGCAGATATCCAGTTTGAGGTCGAGAAGCCCAAGCCGAAGCGGAAATTCGCGGGTTATAACCCAAATGTAATCGATTTCATCAGGCGTTGCACAAACGACTCACAGGCACTCGAAATAATAGAGTATATGAAGAACAGGGAAGAGATCAGTTTTGAGGAAGCCGAGAAGCTCTGCAAGCAGCTAGAGGAAGAGGGGTTGAGGAGCTTTGGTAGAAAAAAAGAACACGGCTACTATGAGCGAGAAGGCTAGGGGGTTTCCCAGCGTTTTACCTCGATCTCGATGCTGTTTAATGAGAGGCTGATATCCCATAGGAAGAGTCCAAGGGAAGCCACCAAACAGAACATACTCAACGCGAAGAACCAAGCGATGAGTATCTCGATGTTCAATAGCAGCAACGAGTTCAGGAACAGGCCAACGATCATCATAGCTACTAGGAAGATGCTTGAAGTGGCGCAGAGGATGGCTCTTTGTAGATTTCTAGCCCGTTTCAGTAGTATACTGATCTGGTCCATGATCAACTTTCGTTCCTCAGGAATAGCAGAGGCTAAGCTTGGGGTCATCAACCTTATCCTGTCGATGGGGCGTCCGAGGCGGTTGGTCATGGATAGCAGGAGGAGCCCGATGCCTGAGATCAGTACCACGGGTACCGTTGATGTCTGGAGTATTAGGATGAGGGTCTGGGTGTACATGCCATGAGATTAATGCCCCTCCATATAACGATTAATTACAGGAGAGAATTTGAATTATATTCGATTCAGATATATCGTAATTATTCTATAAATCATGGATTAATATTTTAATTCTGGAGTTCTCTGGGTTATGAGCCAAATAAAAAACATCGTAGTAGCTGTAATCGCGTTGGTAATCATATACTTCTTCACGAAGACAGCGAACATGATAGGGGCACCCAACGTTTTCACAGCCGTCGCAGGACTCACGGTGATAATGGTTCTCTGAAACGTCGCCAAGAGCCTCATCAGAGGATACTAAATACAATGTGCAAAGACAGAAGAATGTTGTTCCCAACTTGGAGAAAATAGTCGGAATTGAGATATAATTATCATTAGATTTGTATCTAGAAAACTAAAACATTGGAACCCCATGTAACACGGATACTAAATTGCCCGTGCGCGCGTTAAGTTCCTTTTTGTTCCTCGACGTATTTTTTTCTGACAACGCCTCTCTGTTTCGTATCAAGTCTTGACCATGGTAGGTCTTCAAATATGAGTGCTCTTTGCTTCCAATCCAAACCATTCCACCAACGAGAGACATCTTTCTCGCTATACTCTTTAGGACCTGTGTGGTGAGCCAATCCCTACAGCGCCTCCTCCTTAACAGTCTTCATCAATATGTCCATTACATATGGTGATCCATCTATATCTATTTCTCTTTCGTTTGTACAAACGCATTTCAATACACGCCTTTTATGTAACAAGGAAATTATGGCGATATATTTCGAGTGATGCATCTACGTTGAGTGCCTTTACCATATCGGTTTTTGTACACTAATCATCCGGCTCTGCACCACATTTTTGTACATATTTGATTCAAAACT
This sequence comes from uncultured Candidatus Bathyarchaeia archaeon, assembly GCA_964447425.1. Classification (GTDB taxonomy): domain Archaea; phylum Thermoproteota; class Bathyarchaeia; order TCS64; family TCS64; genus RBG-16-57-9. The sequence continues at coordinate 12,356 of CAYUTB010000043.1, read as the reverse complement.
GGGCTATTCTGGGGCTTGGTTTCGGCTTGAGGGCTCCTTTTCGGCTGGGATAGGTTGACCCCTATCCCCCCCTTTTTTACTTATTTTGAGTTTGATACGCTTCGTATGTTGCGCATTACGGCGTCTGGGAGCTCGACTAGGAAATCACCCAACTCGGGTAGAATATAGGCGTTTATCAGGGATATCACGATGGCTATTCCTATGACCCCGTAGGCGAAGCTGACAGGGTAGTGATATGTCTCGACTGTTGGGTTTGTGAAGAACCAGCTGAAAGGCGGCACATCATAGCCTGTTAGGTAGACCGTGATCATTATCCTTGTGATGTTCATAATGAAGACCAGTACGCCGCCGAAGATTACTGCCTTGAGCTTCCTACCCAAATCCGTCACCCGCAATGGCGCTATCAGCCCCAGTAGTATCCCCCATACGTGGAAAGCGGTGCATTCCCGTATGATGTACACTTTTACGTCTCGCGCTCCCCCGGTCAGGGTCATCCAGACCCAGCTGTTGTTGATGCCGTACTCTGAGTTTAGCCCCAGCGTGTTGAGCGCCCCGACGCTGAGTCTTGCAGTCAACAACTCGATCCATGTACTGGGGAGCAGCATGAATAACTCGTAGAAGAAGAATAACGCTGCAAAGTAGAAGAGGATGTACCTTCCTGTGATCCCCTTTGCTTCCATTGGGGAAATGAATAGGGTGGCTATTATTGAAGTATTACCCTTTTGCGGTCTGTGCCCCCTCAGGGTAACACCCCAGATGTTGACATCCAGCGGCTGATGAAAGCTAGTCCCAGATAATATTTCTTATTCAAATACGATGAATGAAGCCGGTGAACAGAAACCGTATAGGAGTTAAAACGGTGATTGGCGAAAACTTAGCGAAGTGTCTGTAAAAATCATTTACCAGATGATTTGCTCTAAGAATATTCTGGGAAGAATTAGGGTCCTGTGTGTCCACAGGCTGGGCATTTGTAGTGTCTGCCGAATAGCCTGCATTTTTCGCATCTCCAGAGGGTTACTGCGCCGCAGCTTGGGCATTTGAGCTGTACTGCTTTTTCCTCTGGTGTGACTTTTCTTCCACATGAGATACATGTCGCCATTTTATGAATCACCAACTATCCCTCGGCAGTATTATTTAAACATTGACCGAAGAGAGTTTCACCGAGACATGAACCCGTCTTTTATTGAGTATGACTTTTCAGCGTCCTCACACACCGCCTATTGCACTATTTATCGACTGCGAATGCATTCATGTTCTTGCTTACTTTTCATAACCTCTTTAACCAACCACATAGCATATATCGCGAGGAAGGGGTTTTGGGGTATTTTCCCCGCTTTTTCCCCTACCCTCACCCAATCAGTGACAGATAACACACGGCATCGAAGAAATACTATACCCCATACCAGATGCCTGTGAGTGAAACCAGAGCGAAAAAAGAACCAAGACAACTACACCGACCCCCATGAGGATGGTTCTCATTGGGATTTCTGTTCCGAGAAGATTCATTTCGATATTAAGGTGCTTCAGGATAATATTAGTTTTCAACTCTATGAATCATATATTAACTCTTAATCGATGCCCAATTTCAGTTTTAAATCTAATTAAACCAAGAACATTATAATATTAGGGTCCAGTTTTTTGGGGCATGAAGACCATCAAAATCTTGCTAACGATCCTAGTATTCTCATCGTTGCTGATACTGCCAGCAAGCGCCCAGACCAAAGAGGTCGGAATCTACGGCATCTGGACAGATCAAACCCAATACGAACCCGGGCAGACCGTGTCCGTAACCCTTGAACTAGTATGGGATTTCCCCGCGAGCACTGATATCAGTCCCGGTGTATGGGACCCTCTCAATGAGGTTTACGCTGTAGATGATGTCTACACGGTCACAGGAACAGGCGCGGATAATGTCACTCTCAGCTTCCCAGCCCCATCAGTGAACGGCGTCTACGAGTACGTCGTAAACGTGTTCTACGAGGAGGATGGCTGGACGATGTCAGAGACAGGCTATGAGGCTCACACCCTCTATATACAGGTAGGCAACACGGGCAGCGGTGAATACGCGGCATGGGTCACAAAGGTGGATTCACCCAAGACCGTCAAACCCGGCGAATTATTCAACGTCACAGTATTCGTCGAGATGAGCTTCCCAACCATGACCACATTCTCGGTAGCGGTCACAGACCCATCGACGGGAGAAGCCATCATGGAGATAGAGGATCAGACACAGGGTGAACAGACTGGAAACTACTGGTTTGAGGTCATCGCCCCTGAGACCGAGGGCTCCTATACGCTTGGAGCAGACATCATCTTTGAGACAGCGGGGGGCTGGACCTACACGGATGATGCAGCCCAGATGTTCGACATAACCGTGAAGGAGGGTGGCGGAGGAATCCCCGGATTCCCAGTCATAAGCGTCCTCATGGGATCAATGGCTGCACTGGCTCTATTTTATCGCAAATCTGAGCTCTAGAGGCTCCCAATCTTTATCTCATAATCGACTTAATACTTTTCATGCTTCCCCTCTGGGTCATCGACTTCATAAAGAAGAACTTCCAGAACAGGTTCTTCTACGCGAAGCTATCCCAGATACCCGTGCTGGGCTCAGTGATCGAATGGATGTTCTTCGACAACGATGACATGGTGTACCTCCCCAAAGACAACGTAATGATTGAGATCAACCAAGAGATACCCTTCACAAACACCGTGCTACCCAGCCAAATAGTACACCGCTTCATAGACGAGGCAAAAACCCACTTCCTGATGAACTTCTGCATCTGCAGAGACAGCAACAAGTGCCAAGACTACCCCATCGAGCTGGGCTGCCTCTTCATGGGTGAGGCAGCCGCCAAGATAGACCCAAGGCTAGGCAGACCGGTATCCCCTGAGGAAGCTCACATGCACATCATCAAGGCTGGAGAGGCGGGGCTGGTTCACCTCATCGGGCGTAACAAACTGGACGCTGTCTGGCTCGACACCGGACCAGATGAGAAGCTTATGACAGTGTGCAACTGCTGCCCCTGCTGCTGCCTCTGGAAGATGCTCCCAGACCTCGGCTCCCATATCAGCGGTAAGATAACCCGGATGGAGGGGGTTGAGGTCACAGTCACTGATGCCTGTGTTGGCTGCGGAACCTGTGTAGATGCCTGCTTCGTAGACGCCATCAAACTCGTTGACGGTAAAGCAGTGATATCCGGTGAGTGCAGGGGCTGCGGAAGATGCGTCGAGGCGTGCCCACAGAAAGCGATAACCATCACCATCGATCCACAGTCAATCGGTAAGACGATAGATCGCATCGAGTCAAGCGTTGATGTGAGGTAGCATAATAATCAATGCTTCAGAATCAACACATAGCAGTCAGAGCAAATATACTCGCCATATATCACAATAAATGTATGAAGGCAACAGTGCTCCACGGCAGCCCCCGAAAGGGAAAAAACAGCGACACATTAGCCGATAGCTTCCTCCGAGGATTCAATGAGACAGGAGACCACACCGTCCAGCACTTCTACGTAAACGAGCTAGACATAGCCCCCTGTCAGGGCTGCCTCAGCTGCGCAGTTCTACCTCATAGCTGCAGAATAATGGATGACATGCAGCCAATCTACGAGGCATACAGGGAATCCGACCTCATAGTATGGGTCTCCCCCATGTACTGGGGCTACCTCACGGCTCAACTAAAAACAGTTCAGGACAGGATGGAGGCACTCGCGTGGAGCGGCTTCGAGGACAAAACCTTCGCCGTGTTACTGACCTATCGCCACCACTACCAGTCCACTGTATCCATGTTCAGGCGAATAGCCCCCCACTTCCACATCAACCTGCATATACTGGACTGCTGCACATATGACCCAGAGACAAGAAGAGACATACCCATAACGGAACTACCTGAGAAAATCGAAGAGGCTTCCAGGCTTGGATTAATGCTTGGACGAGCCTAACTCTTGTACTCATCGATCCACTTCTTCACGACCAGAATCGACTCACTGCGCATAGTATGCTCACAATGCGAAGCATAGTACTTCTGCCGCAAGGAATCAAACCAGATCTCAATCCCCTTATATGACTCTACTACACGCGGATACCCTGAACCCATGATCAACTCATCTCTGGGTTCACACCGGGCTCACTTTTCCAGTAAGGCAGAATGAGCAACACAAACAAGACGAGAAACGCGAGTAAAGCGACCTGCCCCAAAGCCATAGCCATTTGATGATTGAATAGAAACCCATACAGTGTGGATACTATTCCCAAAGTAAAGGAACCGAAAACAAGGGCTTTCCTGAGCAATGAGAGAGGCTTCATCATGGTGAATAAAATCTCACCGCTTTTAAACTAGAACCCAAAGGCAGCGAAAAGCTCAGAAACCGCCAACCGGCCAACCGACTTGGCGAGGGCTCCGAGAATAACTGGATCCGTCAATGCACGCTTGATTATCTCCGCCTGCATATCCATATCCCCCTCCTCCACTAGGATTGTGAATTTCTCCTCAAGCCCCTCCTCAATGAATGCGTGGAGCATCCTGTTCAAGCGTACATCATCCACACCATTCATGAGTCTCCTCAGAAAAAGCATGCTCTGCAGCTCAGAGCCATAATGTCTACGCCACTCCCGCTCATACTCCCCCAATAACTGCAAGCTACCCCCACCCAACGCCTTTACCGCGGTTTCTCCGGCAAGCTTGGCGCATAGACCGCCGATTACAACACCCCCCGCGGTTGTGGGCTTCACCTGACCCGCCACATCCCCCACCAGCATCAACCCGGGGTAAACAGTCCTGTCTACGGGTCCGCCTGTGCACACCAAACCCCCGTGAATACTCCGAGGCGCTTCTTTTCTGAAACGCTTCATAATGAAGCCCCTGAGGGCTTCTGCGCCGTTGTTTCTTGATGTTGCCAAGCCACATCTTACCCTGTTCTCTCCTATTGGGATCACCCATGTGAAGAACTCCTTCGCGGTCTCATGGTTAAACCAAACCTCCACCATATCGGGCTCAACATCCCCCACCTCCAGCTCCACGTTGAACCCGTTGAAGACACCCATCTGACCAGTATCGATCCCTGATCTGGCTAGAAGCCTACCCCGCGCTCCCTCTGCGTCGATAACGATCTTTGATGAGACCTCTGAGCCATCGAGAAGCAACCCACTTGCAGCCTCCTGCTTGAAGAGAATCCTCTCAACCCGTCTACCCTTGTTGATCATAACGCCGTTGCTCTCCGCCCTCTCGGATAGATAAGCATCAAAGCATCCTCTGTCAATTATGTGGGCTCTCGGCTTCCGGTCCCTGATGGTTATGCAGCTGCCATCACTTGAGAAAACCCGCCCCCCATACACAGTGTTCTGGTGAAAAACCGGGTCAAGGTCAATACCCAGCCTCTTGAATCCCTCAACGCTTATCATGCCAGCGCAGTGAACCGGGTGCCCAACCCTGCTGTGTTCCTCAAAAACCTCTACGTTAAAACCGTTAACAGAAATAGCCTCAGCGGCAAGCAGCCCCGCTGGGCCCGCTCCGATTACTGCTGCCTCAGTCTTCATAGGGGTGTTCCCCTAAAAGATTAGGAACGTTTGACTGTCTCGTAGTACTCGATTTCGTCGATGTCCTCAAAGTACTTGAGAATGTCCAGCGCTACGCCTCGTTTGGCGATCTGGATGTTCTCGCCGAAGAATATCTGGTCGGGAATACCGATCCTGAGCTTTTTCTTTGTCTGCTTGAGGTCAAACTCTGATGTCTCGATACCAAGGAACCTTCTTCCGAGGAGTGCCCTCATCTTATCCTTGTCATCAGTGATGTTCTCGACAATCTTCAGCTTGTATACGATCTGCCTTCCCGCCAATGGGTGATTGTAGTCCACCTGAACCCTGCCCGCGCCTATGCTTCGAACGATAGCTTGTCTTCCATCGATCTCAAGCTCCGCGCCAACATATGGGTTGATTCCCTTGCTTCGGAGAATCCTGAATGGGATCATCTGTACATCAGCTGGGTTTCGTTCACCAAAAGCCTCCTCAGGAGCGATCTCGATCTCAACCTCTTCATCGAATGCCGTTCCGGGGAGTCGTTCATCAAGCCCCTTAAGTACAAAGCCATCGCCAACAATCACGAGCCTCGGTCCATAGGTCCTATTCTCATCCCATAAACCTGCTTCCCGCGCCTCTTCCTCGTTGGTTGTCTCAAAGACCTCTCCGGTCTCTACAGCGCTTCCGCTCATCTCGACCTTTATGAAGTCTCCCTTGTTTACCGCGTTCTCGTAGTGAACCTCTTCCTCTTTGGGCTCCTCTTCTACCTCGGGAATCTCCTCGGACTCTACCTCTTCTTCCTCAGATTCTTCCTTTTCCTCTTCCTCGTCGAGGACATCTGGTTTCTCTTCGTCAAACATGCTAATCACTTGTGAATGTAATGCCCAAGTTTCCTTGGATTCTACGAGTGTAACGAGTCGTCTGATTTAAAAGGTTTCTATAATAAGACGGTAAATACTAAAAACAATCAAAAAAGCGTTACCATTTGGATAGCTTTTTCAGGGACATTGCATCATACTTTTCGGTCGCCTTGAGTGTGAGAAAGGGAGAAGACCTATTCAAAGAATCCCAGATCCTAGAGAATTACATCAGTTCGTCTTCTGATAGTATTGTCATCCATGATATGGCGGGGAATTTTCTATACGTGAACCCTGCAACGTACAGCCTCTTTGGGTATGTTGAAGATGAGGTCTATTCCACAAAGATCACCGATTATATTGCCAAGGAAGACATGGATAGTGCCAAGAGACACAGAGAGCGTAGACTCGAAGGCTATCAGGGTCACCACGAGAGCAGGGTCTCATTGATCAAAAGAGATGGCACAAAGATACCTGTTGAGATAATATCTACGATGGTTCAGTTACAGACTGGACCAGTCTTCATACTGCAGATTAAAGACCTCATCGAGGAGACCGCCTACAGGAAGAGGCTTGAGCTTCTCAACTCCTTTACATCTATCTTGGTTGAAGCAGCCTCCATTCAGGAGATCGCTGATTACACTGTGCAGCTCCTGCACGAACATCTGGGATTCAATGCGCTGGCATTCAACCTCGTGTCCGATAACTCGTACATCGTTTTAAGCCATAGCGGTTTCTTAACCGATGCTGAGCTGGTTATGCCTCTTGATGGAAAGGGGATAATCAATAGGTCTATCTCTGAGTTGAAGAGCCAGCTTGTGTTAGATACATCGACTGATCAGGATCATCAGAGAAAGGGTCCAGATATTTTCAATGCATTATCTGAACTCGATGTCCCCGTCATAGTGAATGATAGCGTAGTGGCAGTGATCTCTGTTCAGGCCCCCACAAAGAACGCATTCAATCAGTACGACCAGTACCTTATCGAGATCTTCTCAAAACACGTTGTCTCAGCGTTACAGAGACTTCAACAGTCGAGGCTCTTCAAAGGAATCAGAGTCTACGGTAGGCTTCTCTCAGAAGCAATAGACTATGATGATATCGCAGATGTATCCATCAACTATATGATAGACTTCATGGGTGCCCACTTCGCTTCATTTCACCTTGTAGAAGGTGAATACCTCAGAACCGTGAAAGCTGTCCCTTTCATACCCAATCAAAAAGTTAGTCTAAAGAGAAAAGGGATAATCACAAAGGCGTATCATACCAGTTCCCCTGTTCTCGTTAATGATACTCGGATGAGCTCTGATTTCTTTGAGCAGGGCGCCAATAGCCTCTCTGAGCTAGCTGTACCTGTTCTATCAAGTAGTCATGTCCTCGCCATCCTCAACGTTGAGTCAGAGCAAACATATGGCTTCAATCAATCAGATCAATTATTCCTAGAAACCTTCGCAGACGAGGTAGCACTCGCGATAAACAGGATAAAATCCTATGACCTTCTCCAGAGGAGTGAAGAATATTACCATAGCCTCATCGAGAACATGAATGAGGGTATCTGTGTAACCGACGCTGACTCGGTGATTACTTTCGTAAACAAGAAGCTCCCAGAGTATTTTAACTGTATCAGCGAAGAGATGATTGGTAGATCTATATACGATTTCTTCTCGGATAATGAAGTAGAGAAGATCAAGATACTAAAATCAAGACGCGTACAGGGTTACTCAAACACCTATGAGACATTCCTCAAGCGAAGTGATGACTCAGTCTTCCCCGTGATAATACAGGCTTCTCCCATCTTTGACTATAATGGTAAATTTAACGGCGTTATAGCTGGGGTAATTGACATCTCTAATATTTATGCTGCCCAACAGAAGCTCATTGAATCAGAGGAGCGGTTCAGAAATCTACTGATTGAGCTTCCTGACCCAGTATTCATCACAGACAGTGAGAAATATCTCTTCGTAAACAGAGCCGGCGCCAATATATTGGAAGTAGATGACTCATCCGTTCTAATTGGATGTAACTTCATAGACTTCTTTAACCCCGAAGATAGAGCGAAGATCAAGGAAAACGCTAAAAAAAGGCTGGACGGCGAGCCCATACCTACCAGATATGACACAATACTTTACTCAAAAACGGGTCAGAAAATCCCTGTAGATGCAAGATTCAGGTTAATCAATTTCGAGGGAGAGAACGCTATTCTCACTATTCTTAGGGATATGCGGGAACGTGTAAGATACGAGAAACGACTCAAAGCACTGTATGATCACTCATATCAGCTCGATAAAGCTGAATCCATTGAGGAAGTGTTCCTAGTATCTCAACAAGCGATGCAGAACTCATTATCTGGTGAAGTATTTGACATCATCAAGGTTGAGGACGATAGACTAGTTGATATATTCACAAATTTAAAAGAGCCTTTCTCAATTCAGATATCTGACCCTGGGATCACAACCCGCGCAGCCAGAACAAAACAAACCCAACTTGTGAATAATGTAATCACAGACCCTGAATACGTCACAGGAGTTGACCGCATGGGTCTTAAATCCGAGATCGTCGTACCCGTCTTGGTCCATGATGAAGTGTTTTGTCTGATTAATGTCGAGAGCAGGGAGCAGGACGCTTTTACCCCTCAAGATCAAGAGATATTGGAGACCTTCTCCATCACCATCGGTAACGCCGTTGAGAAGCTCATACGCTTCGATACTCTTGAGACTCTGGTCAGTGAACGGACAAAGGAGCTTGAGAGAACAAACAAGCAGTTGCAGGAACTGGATCAGGTGAAGGACCGCTTTGTATCACAGGCAGCCCACGAACTCCGAACACCCCTAACCTCAATAAAGGGATACCTTGAGATAATGGAGCCTCGGCTCAAGGAATGCCCATCCGAGTTCGCAAACTATTATGAAATAATTGTCCGAAACACGATGAGGCTGAGTGCTCTTACCGATGATTTACTGAACCAGCAGAGAATCACATCAGAGAGATTCTATATAAATAAAGAAAAAATAAACATATACGAGTTAATCGAGGCAGCGATTTCCGATGTATCTTTAATCTTACTGCAAAAGGATATTCGTATAAAGAGAGAATTCGAGGAGAACCTCCCCATAGTACACGCAGACTCGATTAGGATAACTCAGGTAATCGTCAATCTGCTGGAGAACGCAGCCAAGTTCAACCCAGATGGGTCCCCCATAACTATAACCCTTAAGAAAATAGATGGCTTCATCGAGGTAGCTGTAAAAGATGAGGGTCTGGGGCTCAGCGAGGAGGATATACCCAAGCTCTTCAAGCCTTTCCCCGATATCGAGAAGCTCAATTATTACATTGGAACAGGGCTAGGGCTCAGCATCTGTAAAGGAATAGTGGAACTGCATAATGGCGAGATTAAGGCAGTTTCAGAGGGGATCAATAAGGGCAGTTGTTTCTGCTTCACGCTACCAATATAGATTATCTGAGAAGTCTATCGACTTCACCTAGTATCCTCGCTATCGTGAATGGCTTAACGATATAGGCATCAGCGCCATACTCTTCCGCATATTTTCTATCGATCTCCCTGTCGAGGGCAGTGGAGATGATCACGGGTATACTTTTTGTATCCTTCTTTGTCTTCAAAAGGCGGCATACCTCAAGACCGCTCAGCCCAGGCATCACAATATCCATGATAATTAGATCGGGCTTCAGCTTCGCTGCCAGTACCAGTCCTTCTTCCCCTGTGGATGCCTTTATGACCTCGAAACCGTTGGATGTCAATATATTGTGTATGAGTAACTGAATATCGGGCTCATCCTCGATTATTAGAATTTGATTCATGGCTTTCTCCTAAGCATCCCATTCGAGTTGCTGATGGACTTTCTCTAAGAGTACTTTTCTCGTAAATGGCTTGCTAATGTATGCGTCTGCCTTGTCCCGTTCTTCTAGCATCATGTCTACGCCTGTTCCTAGGGCGCTGAATATTATCACTGGGATCACCTTTGTTGTGGGGTTTCTCTTTAACGCTCGGCATACATCCAGTCCATGCATACCAGGCATAACTGCGTCGAGAATAATGAGATCAATTTTATTATTTTTCACCATATCCAACGCCGTCTCTCCATCTGATGAAGTCAAGACATCATATCCTGCACTGGTAAGCATAATGCCCGTCATCTCAAGGATATCGTTCTCATCATCTACAACTAAGATATTAGCCAAGGCACATCATTAACTCATTACTTGTTTTCATACTAAAAGTTTTCAATGAATATGTAAAAACTCTCCGCCCACGGCTCGTTTTATTAACTATGGAAAACCTATTTTGATTAATGGTCAATCGATTAGCAAGGTATGCTCAGATAGCCCGTATTTTATCAAAATATGGGTTCGGAATCTTTTTACAAGAATTATACCCGGATGACAAACGCCCAGATTTCCTAAAACCACCGGAAAATGAGACTCAAGACATCTACAGGAGAATCAGATTAGCCATAGAGGAACTTGGCCCAACATTCGTGAAACTCGGACAGATACTGAGCGTCCGTAGAGACATCCTCCCTCTGCCATTAATCGATGAGTTACTGTTTCTAACAGATTCTGTAAAGCCGGTACCTTATGAGAAGGTTCAGGCTGTAATCGAGGAGACCTGTGGCGCTGTCGGAGAATTCTGTATATTCATTGACCCTGAGCCATTTGCAGCAGCCTCACTGAGTCAAGTACATCGAGCAACTTTGACGGATGGCTCCGATGTCGTGTTCAAGGTTCAGAGACCGGATATCCGGGAACTCATCGAGGTAGACCTCACCATACTTGAAAACCTCGCGGAGCGCGCGGAAAAAAGCTTCCCATACCTCAAAGCATACAACCCAACAGGGCTCATCGAGGAGTTCAGCAAGCAGATGCGCAAGGAGCTAGACTTTATCCTAGATGGAAAGAACGCTGAAACGATCGCACTGAACATGAAGGAGCTACCCGGAGTCAAGGTTCCTAAAATATACTGGGAGTACTCGGGGCCGAGGCTCCTCGTGATGGAATACATAAAGGGCACGAGGATAGACGCCATTGAAGCCTTGAGTGAGAAACATGACTTAAAGAAGCTCGCGGACATAGGATTTGAGGCGTATCTGAAGCAGATCTTCGTTGATGGCTTCTTCCATGGTGACCCCCATCCAGGGAACCTTCTCGTCACCGATGATGGGCGTGTTGTCTTCCTCGACTTTGGGATGGTGGGCATACTCAGACCTGAGAGACGACTCACCTATACGCGAATACTCTATGCCATAATATCCAACGACATAAACATGCTACTCGATAGCTTCGATGACATCGGTATCGGGGTGCCGCCTGAGCTGGTTGAGGATTTCAAGGATGAGATGTACGCGATCTTCAAGGAGACCAAAAACTATACACTCGGCCAGATCTCATTCTCCGGCACTATGCACACTTTGACATCCATTCTGAACAGGTACAGGATCGTGATGCCGGGTAATTTCATGTTGATGATCAAGGTGGTGTCCATGGTGAGTGATGTGGGTGCCCAGCTGGACCCACAGTTCGACATCATCGGAAAAGTGGAGCCGTTCCTCAGCAAACTGATGGTCTCATCGATGTTCAGCACGGAAAACATCGAAGACGCCAAGAGCTCCATCACGAGGGAGGTTATGGGCTTCCCCAAGTTGCTGAAAAAGTTCTTGGAGAACTTTTCTAGCGGGAGAACAAGGATGGAGGTAACCGTTCCAGAGTTAAATCAGATGCAGAGTTCAATCAATGAGATGGGGAGAAAAATGTTCCTAGGACTCTTGGCCATGGGGCTTGTCATAGGGCTATCCATACTCATCTCCTTCAATCAAATTATAATAGGTGGGTGGATGGGTCTAATCCTCGTGTTTGCTGGAGCCGCGTTACTCGTAACTGTGCTGAAGAGTATTGCTGGTTCGTCTAGTGGAGAATAATTGGTGGGCCTGATGGGATTTGAACCCACGTCCCCCTGGTTATGAGCCAGGT
>CAYUTB010000042.1:12190-18802 GCA_964447425.1 uncultured Candidatus Bathyarchaeia archaeon | reverse complement strand
AGTCGTGTCCTTCTAGTTTTACCATGATTATCCATATGAGTTACTGTACAACATTATTTATTGTTGTCTCATCGTGGTGAAACATTTTTAACAAGGTTCGCGATAAGGTGATAGGCTAATGGGTCTGTAGCTCAGCAAGGTCAGAGCGGTGGCCTCTTAAGCCATTGGCCATGGGTTCGAATCCCATCAGACCCGCCATTCTTCTCAACCATTTCTCTTTCTCGGTACTAGATACGATGTCTTCTGCCTGCACATCGTTTATGCTTCTCCGAAGCAGGCCTCGAGGACCGGCTCTTTCCCTGTCTTGAGCCAAATGGTCCAGAACCCGATGAATGATGCTGGTATTATGAATGCGATTGAAACCGAGTTCATCAAGATACCCATATTGCTACTAGCCAGAGGAGGTATCCGAATAGTATCGGGGTTCTGGTCTGGCTGTAGACGCCTGAGGTGATTAAGGTGTACCCCTTAACAGGGGTATTCAGGAGGAGTTTATCCAGATGAGGGATGAACTGGGGCTTAAAACCCGTTTCCCATCCGAGTTCTAGCGTTTGCTCAGTTCTTTTACTGAGACACTGGGCTCATCTTTGTATTTGTAGCCTCCCGGTGGCACCCATGTCCCGAATTTCTTCATCCCCTTTGCGAGATAATGCCCTGAGGGCGTCTCCGGGGTGAACATTGGGTGACAGAAGGCTGCCTCATCCTCTGATAACGGTGGCTCTATGAGCTCGTATTCTTTGGAGCCTGCGCCGAGGTGGGCGCATGTGTTGGGTGTTATCCACTGGCTTATGCCAACTATGGCTGTGAATTTCTCGTCTCCCGCATGCATCACGTGTTTATCCTCTGCTACTGAGCCGTGGATTCCCGGCATCTTAACTGACATGTCGAGGGCAGCCATATCGATGGACACCATGTCTCGGGAGGCGAATACTCCTAGATTGGGTATAACTGGGCGATCTGAGCCGGGGACACAGTCACACGCAGGCGTGATATCAACAGCGTATGTGAGGTAACCAACCCTATCCTTTCCCTTATGCCTCAGGTAAGCCGTCGCTGCGTCTCCCATGGCTACGAGGAACCATGAACGCCAGTCCTCAAACCGATCGCTTTCCCACAGCTTACAACTATATAGTTGACGTTGATGCCCGAAACAGCCTACGCATTTCTCTTTATCAAACTCCGCGTGGTCTCCCTTGATCTTTAACGCGCCTGCGAGGCACATGTTGTTGCAGAGGACGCTATTGGGGCATTCTTCGCCTATACAGTTCTCCGCGTTAAACTTCCAACTGTCCCAGCCCACCGCCTGATGTTTGCAGAGGTGAACATTGAACTTACCCCGTTTGCTGCTGCATCCAATGGCGACGTTCTTTATGCTTCCACCGTAGACCCCGCTGCCATGACCCTTGAAGTGGCTAACAACGATCATGGAGTCCGCGTCAGCTATTCCTTTGGCGAGGTACGCCTCCTTCAGGAGCACACCGTCCGGGATGTCTATCTTCACCTCATCAGTGCCGTACATTCCGTCGCTGATGATTATGGGGCACCCCATGGTCTCGGCTGTGAAGCCGTTCCGGGCAGCTGTCTCAAGGTGTATATCAGCGGTGCTTCTGCCACCGTAGAAATAGTAGGGCGCAGTTGTTGTATCTGTCACGAAGGGTCTGCCCCCATGTTCCTTGATCTTGTCCGCGATCACTCTGATGAGGATGGGTCTCAGGTAGCCTGAGTTGTTCCACTCACCCATGTGGCACTTGATGGCCACGCTGTCTCCTGGCTCAAAGCACTCATTGAGCTTGGCGTGGTCGAATAGCTGCTGTGCCTTGGCGGGTAGGCTTGAGGTTGGACCGCGGTAGCGGTCATCCATAAAGTAGACGGGGCTTTTCATTCCATGAGTCTCCGATAACTTGGATACGAATTAGCCTATTCTGTATATAAAATACGGTAGCTGAGTCAGGTCACTATCATGCTTCTGCGTGCGCTTTCCTCATCAATTTCCCTGGCGATGTCTTCAAGCTCAGTGATCAATGAGGCTATTTCTTCAGACCCGCTTCCAAGTTTTTCAAGAGTCTCTGCTGCTGTTGTCTGTAGTTTTTCAGCTATGGGTTTTCCGCTTTTTGTCCTGAGCCATATCTTGTTTTGGTTTTGTTCAACTAGTCTGTTAATATTTTTTAGCTGAGCCATAAGAGCGTCCTGCTCTATGTGCTTGGCTATTTTTTCAACTGTTTCTTTTGCTTCTATCAACGGTTGGCTCATCTTAGTCCCATCTCCTCTCCTATGGCTATTAGTTTCCTTTCAAAGAGGTTAAAATTTGTTCTTTGATAACCTAGGCGGCGGCTCCTGGATGTATCATACCAGTCTACTGCGGTGTATTCTTTGGGATAATTGGGCTCCACTTCTACGCCGAGAGCATCATAGAACCGCTTGATGTATTCTCCGCCAGTCATCTGCCAAGTCTCGCCACCACCGATGTTGTATACCTGGTTTTCTCTTTCCCTCATACACGCGTACAGTGCATAAGCCGCGTCTTCAACGTAGATACACTCAATCCGCTGATCCGAGCGATATGCGACTGTCTCCGGTAACTCAAGGAGGTCGGCGACACTTATCGGCGCTATCCTAAGAACCGTGTAGGGTAGACCTGACGCTTTTACTATTTTCTCGGATTTTATCTTGGAGTCTGCGTAGTTGCTATACGCTGTCTGTTTGTGGGTTTCTTTTATGGGCGGGGTCTCGGCTGCTGTTACACCGTAGGTGGCTATGCTGGAGGTGAAGACTATCCGCGTGTTATGCTTCATGGATTGGATTAGGCTTCTTGTTCCCTCGACGTTGATTCGATTTGTGAGGTCCGGGTTTGTCTCGGTCTTTGGGGGTAGGAGGGCAGCTAGATGAATCACCGTATCAACTCCCATGCATGCTTTCTGAACATTTTTCTCATCAGTGATGTCCCCCTTGAATAACTCAACTCCGTCAATGGCTTCTAGTGGAGCCCAGTTTACTTGTGGTAGGTCAAACGCTCGCACCGAGAAGCCTTCATGTGCACAGATTTTAGCTACCTCGCATCCTAGGCGTCCGGCGCCTCCGGTTATTAGCACCTTCATACAGTATTCACTGAATAAGGTTGTATATAATAGGGCTAATCTCATACTAGACTGAGATGGTTCTGAGCATAGGTCACAGGGGAGCTGCAGGGCACACGCCAGAGAATACTCTTCTATCTTTTAGGAAGGCTGTGAAGATTGGCTGTGATATGACTGAGCTGGATGTTCACCTATGTGGCTCTGGTGAGCTTGTTGTTATCCATGATGAAACCGTGGACAGGACCACTGATGGCTCGGGTCTCGTCTCTAACCTCTCATTGTGTGATTTGAAGACGCTGGATGCCGGTTTTGGAGAAAAGGTACCGACATTGGATGAGGTTCTGAAGCTACTCAAGGGCAGGATCATGCTCAACATCGAGTTAAAGGGTCTCGGCACAGCAAAGCCAGTCCATGCTCTTGTTGAGTCCATTGGGTGGAGGAGAGATGCTCTTCTGATCACCTCCTTTGATTGGGCTATGCTCCACGAGTACAGGGAGCTTGACCCGGATGCGAGGATAGGTCCACTAACCTACAACAATCTCAATGACGCCATGGTGTTCGCCCAGAGCATCGCCGCCCACTCGATAAACCCATATCACAGGCACCTCAACACGGAGTACCTCCGAGAAGCCCACGGAAAAGGCTTCAGAATCTACCCTTGGACAGTTAACCAAAGTGAGGACATTGAACGCGTGATCAAAATGGGGGTTGATGGCGTGATCAGCGACTACCCTGAACGAGTTCTACATCAATAATAGGAACTTTGCGAATTCCTCAAGGTCATCAAATAGCTGGGTGAAGGCGCCGCTGAACATGATATCTTTCTCGAAGTTCGCGTAGAACGCCTCTCGCTGCTTTTCATCCAAATCAATGTACCCGATCACAGGTTTCCCCGCCTCAGCCGCTATACCTACCTCCACGGCAGAATCGACATCTATGTTTCCATTTCTCGTAAAGTACGCGATGAAGACATCCGAGTTTCTGATGAGTACGAGGTTGTTGAGGAATATCTCAGACCCGGGGGCATCCTGATAGGTGTCTTTCGCAGCGTAGTAGACCGTGTGCCCGTGTTTTTCAAGGAAACGCGCGATCTTCGCTGTCTCCTCGTGGTACATGTTGCGTGCACAGATGTATATCCTCATACCGTTGAATGAGCCTATTCAGGGTTATATGTTTAAGGAGAATTTGGTTCAAAGCGGATAATCTGATCCTCTGTTTCTCCTATCACTTTTATCCTAGGCTTACAATGTTGAACTATTATGGTATTGCCAGTCAAAGTATTCGAGATAAGAAGCCTTGAGGGAAACCCCTTGGATAAGCTAACCGGGTGGCGCGAGGTGGAAAGCGTTGAAGGCGAGGATGACCTCCAGCTAGTCACCGAGATAATCGAGGTGAAGGAGAAGGAGGGGATAATCTCAGGGATCTACACCAAGGACTTCTACAGGGAACACACATACAGGAGGCGTGTCATGTCCAATCCCCAGACAGAGGAAGCCCCATTCTGGATACTGAAACACGGTGATAGGCATTTCTTGGTGGTTATGGCTCCCAGCGTTGCACGTGGCGTCAAGAAGCTGCTAAGCAACCATGTGGCTGTTGCCTTGGGCAACGTCTTGAACGCGGATGTCCGTGAGGCGAAGATCAGCCACGAGACTCTCCTGAGGCTCCATGAGAGCAACCCGCAGGCAACGAACCTCATCTGGTTTGATAACATTGATTTGCCGGGTGTGGATAAGCTCTGTCTCAGCGGTCAGGGTTTGGCTGACACTGGTATGTACAAGGAGTACATCGATCATGGGATGATCTGGTATGTGGTCTTCACGAGCCAGCCCCGAAACTACACTATCGGCATCACAAGAGGCGTTGTCATCACAAACTTCAGCAAATGTACCCCTGATGAGTACATCGACTTCGTCGGAGACACCATACTGAAGCTCATCGAAGCCTAGGCCTTACCAAGTGGACCCCTGCCCCTGCAATGGATAATATTACGAGCCCAACTATCAGGGCCCTAACTCGGTTCATATGGGGAAACGGGGGAAATCTCCTAATAACGATTATAGAGTAGTCTTAACTGCATGGGTAGTGTCAAGATGAGCCTCAGCATAACCACTGATATTTTCAATTATACTTTCAAGCCCTCGATCTCCGAAAAACTACCCATATTCAAGGAGAATGGCTTTGACTATATTCACTGGTGTGATAACTGGGATGATGAGGCTCTGTACAGCCACGACTTGATGCAAAAATATGCCGATCTCTTAGCAGATAGCGGGGTACTCTGCCTCGATGTTCATGGGACCGCTACAAGGGCTGTCTCAATCGACGCAGTTGATCCGAGGAATCAGCGAGCATACATCAAGCTCCTTGAGAACCGTTTACAGTTCTGTTACAATGTTGGAGGCGACGCGGTGGTTGTCCACCCCCCGAAGTATCATGAACCCGACCTTGAGAAACGAATGGCTCAGAGCCACAAGGTGATAAAGGCAGTCGAGAACCTCTGCATAGACAAGTCTCTTCGCCTCGCATTTGAGAACTGCAGCAGAGACGATCATCTGATCCTGATGGAATATTTTGAGCAGTACCCTCCCGAGTTTATGGGGTTTTGCTTTGACTCGGGGCACGCTAATCTCCATAAGAACCTTGACGAGGTAATGAAGTTCGGCGACAGACTCATCGTAACCCATCTTCATGATAACAAGGGCATCAGTGACGATCATCAGCAACCTGGCTGGGGCACTGTAGACTGGAGCAAAGTCTCCAAATGGATAAAGAGCATCAAACTTAGGAAGCCATGGAACCTAGAGGTAACTCATAATGGCGAATATTTCTCAGGCTTCATGGATGAGTACATGAAAACGGTCTGCGAGGCTTCACGCACGCACCTCATGGTTTGACTGCGGTTTCTGTATCTTTTTAAGCCACCTGCTACGATTTCCATATCATGATTGATGAGATAGACGAAAAAATCATGACGCTCCTTGAGGAGAACGCCCGCATGACCTACGTTGAGATAGGGACCCTTGTTGGTCTCAGCGAGGGCGCAGTGAGGAACCGGATTCAGAGTCTAGTCTCTGAGAAGGTTATCAAACGATTCACCATCGAGAAATCCATCACCCATGGGGTAAGAGCTCTCACCATGATCGCTGTTGAGCCCGGTGTGCCCACCTTTGAGGTGAGCCAGAAGGTACACAAACTTGAGGGCGTTGAGCGCATCTACGAGGTTACAGGGGAGTATGATATTGTGATGGTCTCACATGGGAGTAACATCGAGAGCATCAACAAGGTTATTGAGGATATCAGGAAGATACAGGGCGTCGAAAAGACCAACACCATCATAGTGTTGCGTACAATCTAAAACTTTAACACACATAACACCGCGGCTTTTAATATGAAGAAGAAGCTCCTCATCTCCCTTCTTGTCATCGTCGTCCTTGTGGGGGCGTATATCGCATTCAACAAGCGACCCGGGATACCGGATGATCTATCAGACAGTGGCGGTGAGCCAACAGATGAGACCCCCAGTGGAGACGAGACA
>CAYUTB010000042.1:3666-12090 GCA_964447425.1 uncultured Candidatus Bathyarchaeia archaeon | reverse complement strand
TGGATGTCAACATGACAGAGACGGCGGGCTGGGATGCGTGGAGGAGCCATTAAATCCCCCTGCTCCTATCCTATTCTATGAAAATCTACTTCGCTGGGAGCATCAGGGGCGGTGAGCCCGACAGAGAATGGTTCCAGCAACTCATCACCCACATCAAGCAGCATGGGCGGGTGATGACCGAGCACAGCTTCGGCTTCAGCTACGAGGACGAGATAAAGAAAGACGATGTCTGGATATACAACACCGACATGGGTTGGCTCAGGGAATCCGATGCAGTGATAGCTGAGGTAACAGCTCCCAGCCTAGGCGTGGGCTACGAGATAGCGAAAGCCGAGGAATGGGGCATACCTATACTGCTTCTCTACAGAGACACACCTGCTAGGAAGCCTTCAGCTATGCTGAATGGGAACCCGCGCCTTCCAATGATCGTGTACAATGAGAAACAAGAAGTGCTTGAGGCGATAGACCAGTTCATCAGGGAGAATACCCCAGACGCATGAGCTCCGCCTCGGCGCAGAGATACACCCCACCCGTCCAGTTACCTTTCCTCAAAATCTCACGGTAGACATCAACGGCTTTATCGGTCTCACCCCGAGCCATGTAGAGGTTCCCAATCGCCTGAGCCCTCGTCATGAAACGTACCGTGCCCTCGCCTCTCGCCTTCTCCAGCAACTTCTCAGGTGTACTATGGCCTTTGTACATGAGCAGGGTCTCGTAATAGTCCCCTACTTCTATGAGTTCCATATCCGTCTCTATAGCCTCAAGAAGCTTCTCGGCTTCACCCCATCTCCCGAGACGGATCAAGGGCATGTAGAGCCAGTGACTCGTAGCGACCCGGCTCTCAAGGTTATCAGCAGCCTTCATACAGTCAAGATAAGCCTCCACAGCTTGCTCGTAGAGCCCCGCAGCGTAGTAAGTGAATCCCTGATGATAATACACGTTCCAGTTGAAGCTGGAGACCCCCATCTTGTTCTCACTCTTACCCCCGCTGGCGTAAAGCTCAGGCTCATCCGGGCGATCCCTGATCAACTCAGCCGCCCGCTCAAAGTCCCTCATAGCCAACTCCAATCGCCTGAGGATGACGAACCTGTGCCCTCTAAACCGGTAGAACCGGGGATCATCGGGCCAGCGATCAACACCCCTGCTGTAGAGCGCCGCTGCCTCCATGAAGTTACCCAGGATGCCTGTTCTACGCCCCAGCCAGAGGAGCTTATCGGGGTCGTCTTGTTTTTTCTCATAATCAAAGAAGGCTCTGCTATAGTTATGCTCTAATTCTTGGAGCTTGGCTTGATAGGCTTCCGGGTCGGTTGGGAGCCATAGCATTATCGGGCTTTTGTCTAGTGGTGTGCCGAATAAACTGAAGGTCTCGGGTGCAGCCGGTGGTTTCATGGGTCTTTGTTGTTTTTCATGTTTTTTAACTCATTGGAGTTGTGATTAAATACCGGGGGGGCTCAGATGTTTGGAGAAACTTGCCGAGCACCGCTGAGCGTCATACCAAAATATTTTGCTCTAAACCAGACGGGGTCTACAGGGCGCCGGGGCGGGTCAACCTAATCGGGGAGCATACGGATTATAATGATGGCTATGTTCTACCCACCCCTATAGACCGCTACCTGCAGATATCCATGAAGAAGCGAAGCGATAACAAGCTCGACCTCTATGCCCTCGACTTCAGTGAACGGCTACAATACAGTTTGGACGGTTTCAGCCTCGACAAGGAACACAGCTGGGCAAACTACGTACTGGGTGTAGTACAGGCTCTCATGAGACGCGGATACAAGCTCAGGGGCGTCGATATGTGTATCACGGGGAATGTCCCCATCGGTGTAGGCCTCAGTAGCTCTGCTGCCTTTGAGACCGCGGTGGTCCGTGGCTTCAAGGATTTATATGGGCTAGACTTGGACCCTGTTGAGGCAGCGTATGTGGGTAAGGAATGTGAGAACGATTTCATTGGGCTCCAGTCTGGTATCATGGATCAGTTTGTCAGCAGCCTCGGGGAGTACGGTAAAGCCCTCTTCATCGACTGCAGGAGCAATGAGCATAGCCTGCATGAGCTCTCGGATGATGTTCGGGTCGCTATCGTGAACAGCATGATGGATCGTTCCGTCGCCTCCTCCGAGTACAACATCAGGCACGCTCAATGCCTTGAAGCCGTGAACATCATCAAAGTGAAATACCCTGAGATCAAAGCGCTGCGTGATGTCTCCGAGGAGATGCTCCTCGATCAATGGCACAACCTTCCTGATCTCATAGCCAGAAGGGCTCGCCACGTGGTTACAGAGAACAAGCGGGTGCTTGAGTCAAAGACGCTTCTGGACCGTGGTGATATGATTGCCTTCGGTGAACTCATGTACGATAGCCATGACAGTTTGAGACATGATTATCAGGTCTCATCGAAACACCTAGATACACTCGTAGACTCCACCATAGACCTTGACGGTGTTCTCGGTGCACGTTTAACGGGGGCGGGATTCGGGGGATGTACAGTGAACCTTGTAGAGGCTGACTACGTCGAGGAATTCACGGAGACCATCACTGAGCGGTACTTTAAGAGGACCGCGAAAAAGTGCGAAATCATTGTAGCTTAGGGGCTTGGGAGTTTAACCCCAGTACGTTTTCACGTAGTCTGTTGCCTTCATGAAATCCACGTCAGGGAACTTCAACGCGTACTCGATTATGCCCTTCAGGCAGAGTAGTCTTGACGGTCTGCCAGTCACCTGAGGATGATTTGTCAAACAGAACAGGCTCCTATCCCTGTATCTAGCATCAAATTCTATCCCCCACACATCAACGGTCTCGGCAACCGTTGCCCCCCAGTCAAAGAAGAACGTCCAATCGTCGAGATTATAAGCGACGGGAATCTCAAGCAGCTTGGACTCAGACCCATCTACCTTATTGTAGAAGCACGCCTCCGAGCCCATGTAGTCGCTGTTCCACTTGAACCCCAGCTCAGCCAAGTACCCGTGGGTGCGATCTGAAGGTCTCCAGCGGGGCGTCCTGTGACCGAGAATCTTCTCCCCTGCGAAGTCTTCAAGCAGTTCCCTGCTCTTAATGATGCTCGCCATCTCGGTCTCGGCGTCCAACGCATTATAACCCCTGTGAGTATAACCATGGCACGCAACCTCATGGCCCCTGCTAACGATTTCCTCAACAGCTTCTGGGTAACGCTCAGCTGTCTGACCGACGACACAGAAGGTGCCCTTGATCTCGTATTGGTCAAGCAGATCCATGATTCTGTAGACGCCTTTACGCGGTCCGTATCCACCCTGTGTGACCCAGTATGGGATACCGGGGTGTATCTCCTCGAAGGCGGTCTCGCCGTCTAGGTCAAATGTGAGTAGTACCGGGAATGGTTTCATACAATCACAGGTACTCTCAGGGCTTTTTACAGTTACTAAGAAAAGATTGGGGTTACTTGTTCTGAGTTGCCTGACGCTTTGCCATGTACTCGGCGTCTGATTTTTCTCGGCTCAGTGGGTAACAGATAAGCATCTGGGGCTTGATGTCCAGTATGTTGGGGCTGTCACTGGCTAGGAAAACAGCCGAGGTATCGGCTCCCTTGTGGCTTCCAGCGATGCTGATCACTTTGTCCCCCGGTAATATCTGACCTGCATCACATGCCTTGGCGATGATCTCTACGTTTACCTTGAGCTTCATGGCGATGAGGGTCTGGGTTATGATGCTCATGGGGCTGTGACCGAGGCTCTGCCGGTGCCTGATGCTGTTAGTGATTACATCCGTGCCGAGGTTCACTGCTCCGCCTAGTTCCTCGATCTTTCCCCAGTTCTCGGGTTTGAATTGCTGTACCTTGGCTACTGGGAAACCCATCTGATGACCTACAACTATAAGTTGAACCCCTGAGCCCTTGTACATCTCCGCTGCCTTGACTCCGGTATCTCCGCTGGTACTTGCCACCAGTATTGTTTTGATGCCGAGCTCTTTGGCTGCCTCAAGGCTCGCCTTGAGGGTGGTCTCGGTGTGCTCTGTTCCGCCGTCCTCGTAGTAGATGGTTTCTCTTTTTATCATAAAATCACTGAGACTGTGTCTGCTTGTGAATTTAAAATAATCGAGAACCGGGTGATTGAATATTATTTCATTTTCTGGTTTATTCTCTGAGCAGTTATTCTACATTACCTCCCTTTTTATATGGCTATCTGGAATAATGTTCCACTATGTCCACCGATGAAAAAGACCGCCAGATCCTACGTAAACTACAGGAGGATATGACTAAATCCTATAAGACCATAGCCGAGGAACTGGATATCCCCGTCACCACCGTCTATAACCGTGTTAAGAAGATGGAGGAGAGTGGTGTAATCATCGGCTACAAACCCATACTGGATGCGGTGAAACTGGGTTTCCCAACCACCTCATTCCTGTTGATCACCCTCCGGTTTAAGGACTCCCAGAACAACCCCCTCGATATCGGAATGATCGCCGAGGAGATCGCTTTACACCCCTATGTGCAAGAGGTGCATATAGTGGCTGGGGACTGGGACCTGCTTGTGAAGATGAAGACCGAGAACGTCCAGAAGATAGGTGACTTCATCAACCAGAAGCTAAAGTACATCGAGGGCGTGGAGAAGAGCCTCAGCTGTATAAGCTTCGGGACGCGAAAGGAGACCCTAGATCTTCCTCTTTGACGCCTTTACGCTCCACGTCTGTGGCAGGGGGTCCCCGGGTATCCTGAAGTACTCCTCGTCTACTCGTTTGCTTGCGGGGGTGTATGCCCAGACGAGATCTGGGTATTCTCCGATATCGTCGATGGTTAGACCAGCTTTGATCAAGGCATTGAGCACGTCGCTGACTGTGTGCTGCCACTCATAGCTCTTCTTGTTGGTTACTTTGGCGTCCTTATCGGCGTATGTTCCATCATCCTCCCAGCTTAGGGGCTCCTCGTTGTGCCAGTAACTGTACTTTAGGTTTAGCTCCTCGGATGCGTCGTCAAATACCCACATGAATGGATGTGATTCCGCCAGCAGGAAGACACCATCCTTCTTCAGATAATGAGTTATTATTCTCGCCCACTCATCAATATCTTTGAGCCAACAGAGCACACCATAACTCGTGAAGACGATATCATACTCGCCCTCAAGCACTTTTGGAAGATCAAAGACGTTGCTGCAGACAAACTCCGCGTCTACACCGACCTTCTTGGCGATCTCGCGGGCTAACTCGATGGCTGTTTCGCTGAAGTCTACCCCGGTGACTTTTGCTCCGAGGCGCGCCCAGCTGATGGTATCCAACCCGAAGTGGCATTGAAGATGAAGCAGGCGTTTGCCCTTTACGTCGCCGAGTTTCTCTAACTCTACCCTATGGAGGCTGTTCTTGCCGGCGATGAAGTTCTCCAAGTCATATTCATTGGATTTGGCGTGGATGTCAACAAGCTCGTTCCAGCGGCGTTTGTTTGTCTCGTAGTATTCTTCCAACGTTGTTCAAAGTTAAACCGTGGGAGTTTTGAAAAATGTTGCGGGGTTACTTCATGAAGAAGAAGACGATAGCGATGATCAGATAACTGACTATCAATAGAACCCCCTCCATCCAGTGGCTCTCCCCGTCACGGACAATGTTATCGAGGATGAAAACCGAGACCGTTACCGCTACTACCTCCAATTCGTTGAAGATCAGCAACATGGGGTGCCCTAGGAATAAACTGATGAAGACCAGTAGTGGCGCTACGAATAACGCGATCTGTGTACTGGAGCCGACGGCGATGTTTAACGCAAGGTCCATCTTATCCTTCCCAGCCACCGTGACTGCTGTCAAATGCTCGGCTGCGTTACCGATCAACGGGATCAATATCACACCGATGAAGAACTCACTCAGGTGAGCAGCCTCAGCAACATGCTCTATGACCCCCACAAGCATCTCGGACATAAAAGCGACGACAAGCGTTGCGCCCAGCAGAACCATGATGGATTTGTTTGTGCTCCAGTGCCTAGCATGCTCCGAGTCCTCGTCTCCACGTTTTCCCCCGATGTACAGATGTTTGTGAGTACGCATACTGAACAGGAGGCTCAGTAGATACGAGACTATCAACAGGAAAGCCACAGCGATACTAACCTCTTCAAGAATAATGAACTCGGTATTCGACGATACAATCGCGAAGGTAGCTGGCAGGACGAGTCCCATGATGGCGATGGTTAGGAGGGAAGCGTTTGTACCCGCGGCTACTCCGTTGAATGTCTGTTTCTCCCTATTCCAGCCACCGTAGAGGAAACTCATGCCCAGCACGAAGAGGAAGTTGCTGACAATGGAGCCCGTGATGGAAGCCTCAACCACATCAACCAGCCCCCGTTGAAGGGCGAAGATGGCGATGATGAGCTCTGTAGCGTTACCGAATGTGGCGTTCAGGAAGCCACCGAGACCCTCTCCCAGCTTCAAGCTGAGTTCCTCTGTGGCGACCCCCATCCACTTTGCCAAGGGGATGATGGCTGCAGCGCTTCCCACAAAGACCCAGAGGGGCCCCATGTTCATGTACTCGAATAGTATGGTCAGTGGGATGAAGACCAGCAGGATGTTTATGGGTCCGTATTCTTTGAGGATCTGCATATTGTTTGGCTATGGCTGCTTTAGATATTAGTCTTGTCTGTATGGTAGATCATTTAGCCGTAAACGTCCTTATTGCATGTATGATCGATTACAAACTTGTTGAGGAGAAGCTGAGCAGCAGCATAATCAGCGACGTATTGGACGGGATGGGCATCAGGGGGCACGCCATGGACACCACCATCAGACCCGTAGATGATGACATGATTATTGTGGGCAAGGCAGCCACCATGCTCATGACCGACCAGTACGACTATAGCAAGGACACGTTCAGCCACCAGTTTCAGGCAATAGACGCGTTGAAGCCCGGAGAGGTGATGATGGTGTGCTGCAATGGCAGCGAAAGAGCAGCCCTATGGGGGGAACTTCTCAGCACCGCCGCCCGACACAGGGGCGCCAAAGGCGCTATCATCGACGGCGTTGCACGGGACATCAAACTCATACGCGAAATGGGGTTCCCAGTCTTCGCCACGGGGATAAACCCCATCAGCAGCAAGGGAAGGATTATTGCAGTAGACCATGGGTGCCCAGTGAAGATTGGTGGAGTAATGGTCTACCCCGGCGATCTAGTTGTAGCAGACATCGACGGCGTCGTCGTGGTGCCCGGCGATAAGGCTGAGGAGGTCGTTGAGAAGGCGCTCGATGTGGCTGCACGTGAGACCAAGACCCGTGACGAGTTGAAGAAAGGCGCAGGGCTCTACGACGTGTTTAAGAAATACGGTACAGTCTAACCCCGTCTTTACATATATTAACTTATTTTAGTTTATCATAAACAATTGTATAGATTTAAACTGGTAAACTATATATATGTATAGAGTGCAGCGGATATTTATTGACACCCCAAACAATAAACCGAGGCACACTCGCAGCCCTATTCGTAGCCACAGTGTGGGGGCTCAGCTTCGTAGCGGCATCCGTGGTTTTACAGACCCTCTCACCCATCCTTCTGGCTACTCTGAGATTCATAATCGCATCAATACTGTTCTCACCGATACTCATCAAGAGCCTCTTAAAACGAAACATACCGTCTCGGGGAGACCTCAGGGACATGGCTTGGCTGGGCGTCCTCAGCATCAGTATATATTTTTGGCTCCAGTACACAGGCGTCCAGTATGCTGGTCCCGGGATATCAGCCCTAATCGTTGTGGGCTTCATACCTATACTAACTGGGATGGCGTCCAGCATCATATTGAAGGAGCCCTTTGATAAGAGACGCCTCACGGGCATAGTTCTCGGCTTCACAGGCGTCGCACTCATCACAGTACCCAATCTGGTGATCGGCTCCGTGAACACCCGGTTCCTCCTCGGGGTTGCCTGTCTCCTAGGAAACGCGGTCTCCTTCTCCATCTACTCGACCATAAGCAGAAGAATACTCAAAAAATACTCAGAGCCAGCCATTGTGACCTCCTATGTCACGGTCTTCGGGACACTTGCACTGATACCCCTGTCTCTCACCTCTGACTGGTCAACCATATGGGCATTAACCCGAAACCAGTGGATCGCTGTACTCTTCCTAGCCTCCATCTGCAGCGGTTTGGCTTATTTCCTCTGGAACTATGCGTTGAGCAGGATAGACTCGGTTCAGGCAGCCGTCTGGCTTTACCTTGAACCAGTCGTCGCCTTCATAGGGCTCTTCATACTGTACGGCTCCATACCCAGCTCCCTGACCATAATGGGGGGCGTATTGGTTCTCGTAGGAGCGGCGTTCACATCAAAACGTGGGAAATGACCGTTAACCAGTTAACCCCCCATCCCTATGATTATCCGTGAAGCGAAGCCAACTATTAGAGACCCTGATAACAAACATCTTGAGCCTAGAACATGAACGCCCACTCTTAGTAGCTATCGATGGATTAGATGGAGCCGGTAAGACTA
>CAYUTB010000042.1:0-3566 GCA_964447425.1 uncultured Candidatus Bathyarchaeia archaeon | reverse complement strand
GATAACCCCATTATCCAACCCTAATACACACCGTATTATGGCTATGGGAGCCCGAGGAAAAGTAATATCCGAAGTATAATACCGCCCAATACCACGGCGACTCCAGCCTCAACGCCGCTGATGATCAAGGCTTTCCTGTACCCGAACTCCTTCACGAGGACAGCGATGGTTGAGATGCATGGCACGTAGACCATCACCACGAAGGCGAATACGAACATCTGAACAGGGGTTAATATCGTGGCGAAGTTTGTTGTACCCATCAGTGCGCCCAGCAGGATCAACGTTAGCTCTTTCCTGAGTATGCCAAATATGAGCACCACTCCAGCTGCTGAAGGTAACCCCAGCCAACCAACTGTAACTGGGCTCAACCAGCCCTCAATGACTGCGAGTAACCCTAAGATCGATGCTACCTGTATCACAAAGTTTCCCGCTATTATTATCGGGAAAGCCTCGTAGACGAAGTATTTGAGCTTAAACCACGTTCTCTGCCCAGATGATTTCAGTGATGGGAGTCTGAAGCCGGGCATCTCCATTATCAGCCCAACGGGTTCATCCGGGGCAACCTTGTAAGCGATCCTCCCAAGGACGAAAATGAGTAAAAAGTCGATCAAATAGAGAAGCAGAGCCCATCTGAACCCGACATATGTAGCTACAAGCCCCATTATCACTATGCTGCGTGCAGCGCAAGGCACAAGCGAGGCGACGAAAGCGCATATGAGTCTCTCACGCTCGGTCTCCATAATACGTGCACCCAGCACCGCAGGCACATTACAGCCGAACCCAAGCATAATCGGGATGAAGCCCTTCCCATGCAACCCAATAGCATGCATCGCGGAATCCATCAAGTAAGCGACGCGGGCGAGATAACCCGAGTCCTCAAGCAGACTCAAAACGAGATAGAATGGACCAATATAGGGAAGCGCAACAACCACCCCCCCGATGAAGCCATCCACAACAGCGTTCCAGATGAAAGACGTTGCACCTGATACCCCGAAGGCGTTGAAGAATATAGTCTTGAGGAACCCAAAGAAGGCGCCGAGTATACCTGCCAGCCAGTCTCCGAAACTGAATATGCTGTAAAAGACCGCCATTACGCTGACTACCATAACCACGTAGCCGAGGAATGGGTGACTTGAGACCTCCTCCAACCTATCTTTCAAGGTCTTCTCAGGAACAACATACTTTGTTGACCCGTAAGCAATGCTGCTGGCTATACCGTAACGCTCACTCGTCATGACGCTGCTGATCTCATGCCCATGAATCTCCTCGATATGGCCCCGCTCCTTTTCAACCATTTCCCTGATAGCAGGCTGGGCGGTGTAGATGATCTTCTCCACCTCCGCATCCCCTTCAAGGAGCTTTAACGCGACCCAACGCTCCGGGTATGGGGTCTCTGTTTTCACCTCGTCTCTGATCTTATCGATCCTTTCCTCGATCTCGGCGCCGTAGACGATGGGTTTCGCTTCTTCCATCTTGGATGCCTTGATGGCTGTCGCGATGAGGTCTGTTAATCCAGCTCCCTTTACTGCAACAGTAGGAACCACTGGCACACCCAAGGCTTCACTAAGCTTCTCCGGGTAGACCAGTATCCCTTTCGCCTCAGCGATATCGATCTGGTTGAGGGCGACCACCATCCGGGGCTCCAGTTCAAGTAGCTGGACTGTGAAAGCCAGATTCCGCTCCAAACTACCAGCATCAACAACATTGATAATGACATCAGGGTGTTCAACAGCGATATACTCACGGCTCACAATCTCCTCGATACTATACGTGCTGAGGCTATAGATCCCGGGCAGATCGATGATATCTATCTCCTGCCCCTCAAAATTCAGGGTACCCTCTGCGCGTTCAACCGTCTTCCCCGGCCAGTTACCGACATGCTGATGAAGCCCAGTTAACTGGTTGAAAATAACGCTCTTACCGACGTTTGCGTTCCCTGCAAGGGCTATGATGAGTTTTCTCTGGGTCATTCCATTTGGCTCTGTGTAGTGTGATGTGGTCCATGGGGGTGAGATCTTCTCCAAGGCTGCCCCTCGTCCTCAACCTCAATATACACCTGACCCGCAAGATGCCTGCCCAATGCCAGGCTAGTACCTCTTACCTCAACCTCCACGGGTCCGTTGAATGGAGCCGCGTTCACCATCTTGAGATATGTCCCGGGGGTTAATCCCATGTCCTGTATCCTTCTGGTGCTCTGTATTCCACCCCTGATGAAGGCGACTTTTCCCTCCTCGTCTGGTTTGAGATTGCTTAACTGTGTTACAAGTGGCTGATCTGAGTGTTTTTTCCTCATTTCCTCGCACTCTTTGCAGTCCTGTACGTTGAGGCTGCACTCTGGTATGAGGTCATTATCGATACATTTCTCGGGGTTATTCAATGCCTTGCATAGGGCTGAGGCTGTCTCATCTGTGATGCTGTGCTCCATCCTACACGCCTGCTCATGAACCTTCTCTCTGGGCAGTTTCAGGGTATCATATAGAAAGACTTCCAGCAGTCTGTGTTTTCGCACGACTTTTTGGGCGAGTGCCATTCCTTTACCTGTTAGCTGTGTGCCCTTGTAGGGCTCGTATGCGACGAGTCCTTCCTCGGCGAGTCGTTGTATCATCTGTGTGACGCTTGGTGGGCTTACCTTCAGTTTCTTGGATAGGTCTTGGTTTTTCGCTAGTTCTCCTTTCTCGTTGAAGCTGTAGATGGCTTCTAGATATTCTTCGACGCTTGCACTGCTCAACCCAATCAAATATTTAGGCATGCCTAAATTATTTAAGGGTTTGTGTAAAAACCCGGCTAAGCCAGCACATAACTGTATCTAGGAACCCCATCGATCCCTCCCTCAGATCGGGGATCAACGCTCTCAACCAAATCGCCGTTCTCAACAAGCGCCTCAATGAGCTCAAAATAAGGATTCATCACATAGACTCCAGCTTTCCTGTAAGCCTTCCACTCCTCGGATGAGACACCGAAGACCTCAGCCCACCCATCCGGGTGAAGCGAGTAGAAAAGCTCCCTGACATCCAATCTTCCTTTCTCGGCCAGCTTCTTCTTGATGACTTCGATAGCCTTGGGTGTATTCATAACCATCTGGGGGATCATCCTCCCCGGGTCCATTACGTGAACCTCTACGTTGCCTCTCGTTAGCTTCAGTACGCTGTTCTTGGGTGGCTGGAACACACGATCCATATGCTTTGCCATATCCCTTAGACCCCGTCTGCTGCTGACAAACATTACTTCATCCTTGCCCAATGCCACATAGCATGGCTGGTACCAGTTGCAGATGTAGACTGTATCGGGTTCATCTGTGTTGATGGCTGCGAGCAGGAAGGTACCTGTTAGCTGTGGAGCCACATGCTGAAAAGCCTCCACCATATTCATCCCATTCTCAACTGCGTCACTGAGCATATGAACCGCAACCTCGCTGTCGGTGATATCATCCACCACCTCCCCATAGCTCCTGAAGGTATGCTCCTTCTCAAGTTCTGCCCAGAGTTCCTTGTAGTTTGCGATGCCACCGTTGTGCATCAAAGCGATCTTACCATCATCACTGATGTACGGGTGAGCCATCTCATCCA
>CAYUTB010000041.1:6916-18884 GCA_964447425.1 uncultured Candidatus Bathyarchaeia archaeon | reverse complement strand
GTACATCCGCGTAGGGGAAAGCTGGGAAGAGACATACGTTGAGCACACCGGGTTGTCTCTCCATCTCTCTCGCTGTTTCAAGCAGCTTGACCATGGGACCCTCTGTGGTTCTCTGGTTTATGGTGGGGGGCATCATGGGTAGCTTCTTGTAGGCTACTGTTGGCTTTATCTCGCCTCTCATGGTTTTAACCAAGGTCTCGGCTGCTTCTACCCCTCTCTCATACATGTCTATGTGAGGGTTTGTATCGTATCCATAGACCGCGTCACAGTTCTCGATGATTAAATCGGATATCAACCCGTGAAGGTCAAGGGTGATTATGACTGGAATCTCGCCGACAACTTTCTTAACCTCTCTGAGAAGCGTTCCCTCTGCCTCGGGGACATCCTCCGCGACCATGGCTCCATGGAGGGCGAGTAGGACTCCATCGATCTTTCCTGCCTGCTTTATCCCGTCTTTTATGTAATTTACTATGGTCCAGTAATCCGGGTTGCGGAGTTCTCCAGCTGGTGTAGCTGTCGCAGCTATTGTTGGGATATATTCGATGTTTTCACGGTCTAGCACATTGAGGTATCCTCCGATGCCGCTGCGTGTTCCGTGCAATGTTTCAATGATCTCTTGCCCGTACATAGGTTTGAAGTCATTTAACGTCGTCTTGACTGTACTGAATGTGTTTGTCTCGTGGCTCATCATCCCGATGACTACGCGGTATTTTGCCATGTGTAAGGTTTTATTGATGTTATATTAAAGTCGATGCGGTTTACTAATCCTAAAATAACTATGGGTTGTACAGATGGTTACTCTAAGTCGGCTGGGTCCTCGTCAGGTGTAGTTTCATCTTCTGGTCCATGTTTTTTCTTCTCATTCAGTGCCTTCTGTTGAGCTTTTTTCTCAGCCTTTTTCTCTTCATCCACGCGGGTCATCTCCTCAAGGGTCATGATGAGTTTCTCCACGTTTTTCTTGTTCTCAAATATGTAGATGAGTTTGTCTCCCATCATATTATAGTCTGGGCCCAGTGCGGGGAGGATCGGAGATAATAACATCCTGCCTATTTCTCCGCCAATATTTGTGAGGGGTTTTATGGTCTCAAGAGTGAGGATGGCCACGAGGTCCATGCCGTATGCGTGTATCTTCTTGGCTGCCGCTTGGAGGATGCGGTCAATTTCTTCCTCTGGTAGCTCCGAGTCTCCCCAAGCGTACATGGTTAATCTCCTTGTTTGTCAGGATTTAAGATGTTTTCTAGAGAAATGTATCAAATAGATTGAATCTTCTTGTGGAGTATAGTAAAATAAAAAAAAATGGAAAAGATGATCTATTTTTTGCTTGTAAGCCTCATCGCGTAGACTAGCAGAACAAGTACAATGGGTAGTGCGATTATCGCCCCGGTTAGTGGTAGCCACTGATTGTAGAGGAAGTCGAGTCGTCCGAAGATCATGTTGTATCTACTGAGTACTGTGTTGGCGAAGCTGTAGCTGAAGGCAGCCATCATACCATATCTCGCGATCTTTGGTATGACGCTTAATCCGCCCTCATGTGCTCCAGGTATCGTGAATATGAAGAAGTACACTGTGCATACGACGAGTACTAGGAAGATTACGTTGCTGATGGTTGTGTAGAGACTGCCTCCGAACAGCTTGATCGCTGCCGTTGCCTTGATCTGGGTGATGAACTCCGCTGTTACCACTGATCTCATGCTAAGCCCGATCCCTAATCCTACCATTATGGATAGGGGGTATCTGCTTACCCAGTAGTACTGTGGATGGTACCTGGTGTACAGTAGTAAACCTAATAGGAATACTACGGCGTATAGGTATGCTCCGCCCATCAAGTTGTCCCAGCCATATCTTTTCAGGTTGTCCACGGCATAGACCATGCTGTGCCCTGCGGCTGCGCCGACGAAGGTGTATTCAGCGAACTTGAAGAAGTCGTTGTCTCTGAAGGCAACACTGTAGATCCAGATAGTGAATAGTGCCGCTAGCCAGATCTGTATTACCAAGCTTAACTCCATCTTACTTTTTTCCTCCTTGAGCTTTTTTCATTAAGGCAGCTACGTTTCCAATAACAACGTATCCTATGAGGAGGATGTGTGTTAAAGTTATTACGTCGGCTGACTTTATGCCTCTTGCTGGAACATGTACTAGACCTTCCATCTCACCGGCTTGTGCACCAGCGGTTACGCTGATTACCTGCCCCGCGTTTTGGTATGGTAACATAGTTGGTACCATCATGGCCAGTACAGAACACATGTAGCGTGTGCCATAGGCAGTCTGCCACTGTCTAACCCAGCCCTCTGATTGGTCACCACCAGTTGTATAGCAGATTAGTAGATCAAAGTCATTCGCGTTACTGATGCCATCCATTATCGGGTACTGGTCAAGCGGATTCCCTTTGTAATCCGTTGAGGTTGTTGCGCGGAGATCCGTGCCGATGGCGGCCATCGCTGTCTCTACCCCCGCTATGTAACCGATGTGGATATAGTCTACACCATACTGCGCACCATACTTCGTTTCGGGTTTGATCTCAGCCATCGCCTTGTCCCATAGTTGAGTTCCCTCAATTGCTGTGGACATTGCTATGACCTTGATGTCGCCCTTCCTGAAGAGGTGGTGGTAAACCGCGACAGCCATGGGGCCAAGCTCAGGTTCTCCTCCTCCGGAGTATCCGAAGTCAATCATGACAACTGATCCAGGGGGGAGCGCCTCAACTGTCTCGTACCATGTTTCGATGTTTGGCGATATCGGTACAGGCAAGCCCAGTGGATAAACCATGGGAATTACGAAAACTACTAGGAGGATTCCGTAGAGTATCTCTCTTGGTATGTTCTCTAATTTGTCCCAGATAGTTTTTTCTTGGTTACTCATGCGATAGTGCCTCCTTTTTCTTCCTCAGTTAATTTACCGAGGAAACCCGTCTCTTTACCTATCATGGTTCTGATGCCTAGGGATATGGCTCCTAGTGAGCCTCCTATCATGATGCCACGCTGAGCCGATGTGGTTAGTACGTCACTGATGAATGATACTGCTGTTCCCAGTGATGGGAAGTAGACTGCTAATGCGGGTGCGTTCTTAGCTAAGACGATTAAACCGACGACGAGGAATATTCCTGACTCGGTGTTTTTGATCCTTAGCGCCCGGTAGACTCCTGAGGTCATGTAGAATCCGAGGCTGGAATACACTGTTGCGCTTAATGCGAAGTAGCTTGCATTGTAGATCCAGTTGTAGTTATCGGATGTTGGCCCAAATATGACGCCTACTCCTGTGAAGAGGATTACTATGAGTAATAGCCATAGGCTATACATCCATTGACCCTTTGTTCGTCTGGATATGTGTTTGCTGTGGAAGAAGAAGAGGTTGACTGCTCCGAATCCCAGTGAGAAGGCAGTAAGTATTATTCCCCAGTTCTGGAGAGTAGTTACTGTCGATTTCGTCCAACTCGCTCCTGCCTCAGTCAAAGGTGGAAGGACTACAAAATAGTCCGACATCACCAATAGTGCGGTGATTGCCACAATTAGTATGGGTACAGATTTCTTTAAAGTTGCAGACATTTCATCATCCCTCCTATTTTCCCAGCAGATCTACGATGAATGAGCTTCCTAGTGTAGTTGCTAGGACGCCCAGGATCATCAAGATCAAGGCCAATATTTTGCCGTAGTCTTGCCCCATGATAGACCCTGATTGAACGTGGTCTTTCGAGAGGTAAGCTCCGGCTGCGTAGATCTCTTCCGAGATTAGTAGATAGTCACATATGACGGCGAAGAAGGGGATCTGGTATCCTCTAGCTGTGCCTGCCAATTGTATAGATCCTATTCTGTTGAAAGTCTCTGCGAATAACATCGACTCCGCGTAGAAGGGGCCAATCATAATGTTGGCGGCTGGCTTCTCTCTCTCAGCAATCCCTTGTACAGCAGAAGCGTAGGCGAATTGCTCGCCTGACAAGTATCGGACTGATTCCTCAGGAATGAACTCATCAATCTTGCCTGCTTTCAGGTAGGCTTCTCTCATGAGCTCTGTTGCGATTGGCATAACCTGTGCCTGATAAACCGAATAGATCATTTTCACACCATAATTAGCACACAGCTCGGCAACGTGTGCCAAGACCGCTAACCCAGCTACTAGCTGAGGTGCTACTGTTGAGGTCAAGTCTCCGAGACCCGTTGTAAAGTGTACTGGTCTATTCATCTCTGCGGCTCTGCCCACCATCTCTGGTAGCGCATCGAGCCCGGATAGTCTCCTAAATTGTGGTAGCTTCTTCTTTGCCATCTCCATACCCACGAGTATGAAGATCCAAATTAGAATCAGCGTTACTAACGCAAAGATTCTTCCCGTTATGAGTAATGATATCTATATCGTCTCCTGTTCTATTACGGTGAACTGAAGTTATCTGTAGTAGATATAATACTTACGTCTATTTACTTATATTAACGATCAGAAATCAGTATTACGCAGTTAAACGGTCTTCTCATTTAGTGCTATGTAGTTTCCTTTAGTTAGCCCCTGTTAAATAGAACCTCATCCACTTCTAGATTATGGCTGTCCAAAAAGAACAAAAGACTGCATCAAAGATTTATTGGGCAGGCGCATACATCGCATTCGGGGTACCCTTTATTGGATTAGAACTATTGGGGGTACTGTACCAAGTTTCACCGAATAATGCAGATCTTCAACTCAACATGCGTTTTTTCATATTGTTTCTTCACATAGCGGGGGGTTTAATCGGGGGCTTCCTAGTCGTTTTAAAGTCATCTATTGATTGGCGGCAAGGAGGGCTGGTAACAGGTGTCATGGCTTATGTCCTAGAACAGATTGTGCATACTGTGCTCTATGGGTGGAACTCCGTGGGGGATGGCTTTACAATGGCTGCCCTGATCTTGAGTTCAGTGTTGGGGGCATTCATCTCTGAAACAAGACTCAAGGGTAAAGACAAGATACCCCCGAGTGATGATGCACAGTAGAATACTCTCCCAAATGTATCTTAATAAAAAAGATGGGAGATTAACGCGGTAATCTCCGGAGCACATGCCCGGCTCTTGCACCCGTGTGTTCTTCATCAAATAGGGTGAGTTCCCCATTTACAATCAGATGCAGTATTCCCTCAGGGAATAGTTTGGTTGATTCGGGTGGCACGAAATCCGCTCTATCAATCACTGTATCTGGATCAAACACCACTATGTCTGCGTGGTTGCCTGGGAGAAGGATGCCCCTGTCGCCTAAGCCCAGTATCTGGGCGGGGAGACTTGTCATCTTCCGGACCGCATCTTCAAGGGTTATCACATGTTTTTCGCGGACATATCTGCCTAGGACTCGGGGGAATGTTCCATAAAACCTTGGGTGGGGCGCTGGCATGTCTTTATTCAAGACGCCTTTTGGGTTGTGTACCCTTCCATCCGTCCCCACCGCTACCCATGGCTGTTTCATTATCCGCTCGATGTTTTCCTCGGTTTGATTAAAGTTGACGATGCTAAAGCTGCCTTTTATCTCCCCTGATAGTATAGCCTCAATATGTTCTTTGAGTAGGCTGAGGGAGCAGTCTAATGAGTCCTGTTTCCGCGTCTCTGAGACCTGGGCGATGTTTAAACCCACCAGGCTACCGTCGAGAGGGTAGCTGCTTATCAACGCAGCCTCGGGGCCGCCTCTGTCATCCATGGAGACAGCCAAGCCTGCCTTGATCTTCTCATAGACATCAGGTGTGTCTAGACGTTTCACCAGTTCCTCTTTGCCTCCCTCATTTGCCCATTTGGGGATCCATGCTTCAAGCCCTGTGCCGCTGGCGTTGTATGGGTACTGATCCGCTGTGACCTGTAGCCCCTCTTCTCTGGCCTCGTTTACCATCTCGATGAGTTTTGGGCATAGGTCTAGGAATCTCTTTGATAGTACTTTGAAGTGGCTGATGTTGACAGGGATGTCTGCTTCACGGCTGATCCGTATTATCTCCTCTATGGCGGATACTGGGTCTCCTCGGTCTCCCTCGTCTCTTATGTGGCTAGTATAGAATCCTCCGTACTGTGCGGCTACTTTGCTGAGCTCGATTACCTCCTCGGTGGATGCGTAGCTCTGGGGATCATAGCGGAGTCCAGTTGTGAAGCCCCTGCAGCCCGCCTTCATCCCGAGTTCTATCTCATGTTTCATTAAGCCTAATTCATCGGGGGTGGGAGCCCTCATCTCCATACCCATGACGTATCTTCTAACCGTTCCAAAGCCTATGAGGGGGGCGACGTTTATCGATAACCCATCTAACTCCAAGAGTCCCAGATAATCCTCCATTGTGGACCAGTTGACCGTGATCCCTGAATTCTCCAGGAACGGGGCGCTGCGTCTTACCTCTTCACGCATCTCCTCGTTTAGAGGGGCTTCTCCGCTGCCGCAACTGGCGAAAACAGTTGTGCTTACCCCCATATGGACCTTGGAGGTTGCTTCTCTGTCTGCCAGTATCGTTAAGTCGCTGTGGTCATGGAGATCGATGAACCCGGGTGAGACCGCGAGTCCTTTGGCGTCGATGACTGTTTTCGCGTCTTTATTGATTTTCCCTATCTCTGTAATGACGCCGTTTTTTACGGCGATGTCTGAGATGAACCAGGGGTTTCCCGCGCCTGTGTAAATCTTTCCGTTTCGTATCAGGAGATCAAGCATAAGTTATCTAACTAAAATAACAGATTAAACGTTTTTCAATCCACTGCATAGAACACGGGCATTTGGGTATAATAGACGTTAAAAGCCCAAAGTATTGAGGATATTTGTGTAAATCTTGCCCGATTATGTTCTAGGTGTTGATGGCGGCGGTACTTGGACCAGATGCGTAATCATGAGACTCGATGGCGCTGTTGTTGGGAAGGGCCAATCCGGGCCTTCCAACCCCATTACCATAGGCGTTGAACAGGCCCTGAAGAATATCCTTGAGGCTGTAAACGAGGCGATCCATGAGTCTGGTGTAACACAGTTTAATGCCTGCACTCTGGGTCTCGCGGGGGCGACTCGTTCCAGTCTTGGAGACGAGGTGATGGAAGGGCTTCCAATTCAATATGGAACAGCTGTGCTTGTCTCGGATGCGCATTCAGCGTTAGCGGGGGCAACAGGCTGCAAGCCGGGCGTTGTTGTTATCGCTGGCACTGGTTCAATAGCTTTCGGCGTGAATGATGCCCTGGAAGAGGCTAGGGCTGGTGGATGGGGGTGGCGTCTCGGGGATGAAGGGAGCGGCTACACCATTGGAAAGAACGCTTTGATGGCTGCGTTAAGAGATCATGATCAATCTGGGTCCCCTACTTTGTTGAAGAGTATGATAATGAGTTACTTGGGTTTGGGTGATGTCGAGGAGGCTATCGACTGGGCGTATGATATCAAGCGTGAGCCGAGGCACTTCGCCTCACTGGTGCCCCTTGTGAAGGGCGCTGAGATGAGGGGGGACAAGGTGGCTTCTTGTATAATGACTGATGCTGGGGCTCAGTTAGGGTTGGTAGCCCGGGCGGTGATACGGAGGCTCCGTATGGTAGACGATTTTCCCGTTGCCTGTAGCGGAGGGGTGTTCAAACAGCCTAATGGGTATAATGTTGCCTTCGAGGAAACCGTTAGGATGGTGGCGCAGGAGTGCGTATTTATTGAGCCTCTTTTCAATCCGACTGTTGGCTCAGCTTTACTGGCCTTGAGATCGCAGGGGGTTGTGATCAGTGATGATTTACTCTCAAAGGTGAAGACAAGTCTAGGAGTGATTGGATGAGTAGGGTTACGGAGCAGCGGAACAATGCCTCGATTGGGATAGATGAGAAGTCTATCAGAGAGATACTTGAGATCATCAACTGTGAGGATGCGAAGATAACCAAAGCAATCCACGTTCAGCTTCCAGAGATCGAGGCAGCCGTCGAGAAGATAATAGCCTCAATACAGGGTGGGGGCTGCGTCTATCTGGTGGGAGCAGGCACCAGTGGGAGGCTCTGTGTCCTTGAGGCGTCAGAGATACCACCAACTTTTGGGCTTTCCCCTGATAAGTTCAGGGCTGTGATAGCGGGTGGAGTGAAGGCGATCTATGAGTCGGTTGAAGCCGCTGAGGATGATTCGATTAAAGCTGGGTTGGAGATGGAGAAACTCGGGTTAGGAAAATCCGACCTAGTTATCGGGGTCACTGCATCCGGCTCAACTCCATATGTGCTTGGCGTAGTTGAGAAGGCGCGGCAGATGGCAGTAGAAACAGTTGGAGTATCCTGTAACCCTGATACTCCCCTGTCAAGGATGGTCGATGTAGCCGTTGAGGTTGTTGTGGGTCCCGAGGTGGTAGCTGGGTCTACGCGGATGAAGGCTGGGACCGCCCAGAAGATGGTGCTGAATATGATGACGACAACTGCTTTGATCAGGCTTGGGTACGTGTATGATGGGTTTATGGTTGGGGTTCAGGCAACTAATAGCAAGCTCAAGGAACGAAGCAAGAGAATAGTATCTGATATAACGGGCGCATCTGCTGTGGAGGCAGAGAAAGCCCTCTTGGTGGCTGACTGGGATGTACGTGTAGCTGTATTAATGGTGATGCTGGGTATGAGCCACGGCGAGGCATCGGAGGAGTTAGCGGCTCACACTCTCAGGGAGATAATAGTCAAGGATGGTAGAGGAAGCTGATCGATTCTGTGAGGCTTCCTAGAGACATGAATGGAGTGAATTTTGTTTGAAGGTGCATTGTGGTTTAGATGTGTTGCTCAGAGACCCCGAGGCGTATCTTGGAGGCGACAAGGTTGGATTGGTTTCTAACCCGACTGGGATAACCCTGCGTCTGGAATCCGCTCTGGATGCTTTCTATCAGCATGAAGCGATTAAGCTTCAAACTGTTTTTGGACCCGAGCATGGCGCACGAGGGGATATTCAGGATGCGTTAGATGTATCCTCTCACATAGACCCCAGTACAGGGCTCACGGTGTACAGTCTGTATGGGGCGCATAGGGCTCCATCGGAGGAGATGCTGGACGGAGTTGATACACTGGTTTTTGATATTCAGGACTGTGGCTCAAGGTACTACACCTATGTATCGACGCTGACCAACTGCATGGAGTCCGCCAAGAAATATGGAGTAAAACTAGTGGTACTGGACCGACCTAACCCTGTGAACGGTGTATCCGTTGAGGGCAACATACTGGAGCATGGCTACGAGTCTTTCATAGGGCTCCACCCTGTCCCCATAAGGCATGGTTTGACCATGGGTGAACTCGCCCATTTCATAAACACGAAGATAAAATGCGACCTTGAGGTTGTCCTGATGCATGGTTGGAAGAGGAGCTACTGGTTTGATGAGACCGGGCTCCCATGGGTTCAGCCCAGCCCTAACCTGCCATCCCTTGATACCGCTGTAGTATACAATGGAACATGTCTATTCGAGGGGGTAAACGCCTCTGAGGGGCGGGGAACCACAAAGCCTTTCGAGTACTTGGGCGCGCCATGGGTGGATGATAAGGCATGGGTTGATGCCTTGAACAAGATAGGCTTGCCCGGTGTGCTGTTTCGAAGAAGCTACTTTACACCGACTTTCTGGCGCTTCAAAGACGAGCAGTGTAACGGGGTTCAGGTCCACGTAACCGATAGGGATCAGTATAGGTCCGTTGAGACCGGTTTACACCTGCTATCAACCTTGATGAAGACTCACCCCTCCATGTTCCGGTTTAATGAGCCAACCTATGATGAGAGGCGTCACTTTGATCTATTAGCCGGAACCGATAAGCTCCGGTTACAGCTGATGGCTGGGGTGCCAGTAGAGGAGATAACGGCATCATGGGAACCCGAGGTCAACAAGTATCTCCAAGAAAGGAGTAGACATCTTCTCTACCCGGAGGCTGAGTGAACACGATGAGGGCTATACGTGGAAACATGGTTACCCCGTTCCAGGCATTAAATCCGGGGCAGGTTGAGGTTAAGGGCTCCAAGATAATGTACGTTGGACCCTGTAGAGATTTTGCCGGTGAGATTGTTGATTACGGTGGCATGGTAATAGCGCCGGGTTTCATCGATATTCACGTCCACGGGTTGGCTGGATACGACGCCATGGACAGGGAAAAAGACTGCATCCAGAATATCTCGCATCATTTAGCAGCCAAGGGCGTCACTGGTTTCCTCGCAACACTGCAAACTGCTCCGCATAAAGAGATAGTTGAGGCTCTCGGGCGGGTTAAACAGGCGATGACTGAGGATACAGGCGGGGCACGGGTTCTCGGCTCACACCTTGAGGGTCCATATATCAGCCCAAAGAGGATAGGGGCTCAGCGGGAACATGTTCGAGAGCCAACCATCCGTGAGTTGGGGGAAATAGTTTCTGCTGCCGGTGGCACACTGAAGGTTGTCACTTTAGCGCCGGAGATCGTGGGTGGCTTGGAGGCTGTTAAGTATCTTAAGGCTAGGGGTGTTGTGGTTTCTGCTGGTCATACTGATGCCTCCTATGTTGATGCTTGTCGGGCGTTTGAGGCGGGTGTTTCTCTGTTGGGGCATTTCTGGAACGGGATGCGGGGATTACATCAGAGGGAACCGGGGGTTGTCGGCGCTGGACTCACGGATGATAACGTCGCGGTTGAGCTTATCGCAGATTGCCATCATATCCATCCCGTGGTTCTAGGGCTCACTGTAAAGCTCAAGGGAGCTGGAAATGTGGTTCTCGTATCGGATTCCATCAAACCAGCGGGGCTCCCATCCGGCGAATACGTGTACGGAGATAGAACTTTCCTGTTAGAAGATAATTTGGTTAAACTACCTTCAGGGGTAATCGCGGGGAGCTCGATTGGGCTCGATAAAGCTGTTCAGAACATGGTGGAAACCGTGGGGGTATGCCTGCCTCATGCTGTTCAGATGGCCACCGATTCACCTGCAAGGGTTCTAGGATTAAAGACAAAGGGGCGGCTGGAAACAGGCTATGACGCAGATATAGTTGTCATGGATGAGTGCTTTAACGTGGTAGAGACTATCGTTGAGGGCAGAACAGTTTACCGGGTGAGTGAATATTGAAGGACGTTTACACAAGGGTTCTAGAACTCCGCGAAAAAGAGGCTAGACGCATCATAGGGCTGATGTCCGGGACCTCCGCGGACGGCATAACTGCTGCTTTGACCGAGGTTTCTGGGACCGGTGAACAAGTCCAGATCAAACTCATGGGGTACAAGACTATTCCCTATGCGTCAGAGGTGAAGGAACGGGTATTCAACCTTTTCAAACCAGACATATGCACGGTTCAAGACATCTGCGAGATGAACTATGTCCTCGGCGAAGCCTTCGCTGAGGCAGCAAACCATCTAATGAGAGACCTCGATGTCTCCCCTGAGGCAGTGGATCTGATTGGGAGTCATGGGCAGACCATCTGGCATCAGCCAAAGGCAGAGCCTGTCTCCGGGTACCGCGCTGAATCTACTCTTCAGATCGGTGAACCAGCGGTGATATCCGAGAAGACCGGGATACTTGTTGTATCCGATTTCCGTAAGGCTGATATGGCTGCGGGGGGTGAGGGCGCCCCCTTAACGCCGTACATGGATTATGTGTTGCACAGATCCCCTGATGAGAACCGGGTGCTTCAAAACATCGGGGGCATAGCGAACCTAACCTTCATTGCAGCAGGCGCCCCGCTTAGTGATGTTGTCGCCTTTGATACTGGACCCGGGAACATGATTATCGACGCCCTTGTGAAGAAGCACACCGGCGCCAGCCACGATGTTGACGGCAGGTTAGCCAGCAGGGGGGTGGTGAACAAGAAGCTATTATCGGATCTGTTAACTCACCCATATTACGGGCATTCTCCGCCCAAGACCACTGGGCGGGAGGTCTTCGGTGAAGAATACTCTGAGCGAGTATCGGAGCGGGCGTTTGAGCTCAACCTCTCACTGGAGGATCTCATAGCCACGGTTACATCGCTTACTGTCGAGACAATCATCAACGCCTACAGGATGCTACCTGAGAGTGTTGACGCTGTCTATGTTTCGGGTGGTGGCGCAAAAAACCCCATGATAGTTAAAGGGTTGAGGGATGG
>CAYUTB010000041.1:0-6816 GCA_964447425.1 uncultured Candidatus Bathyarchaeia archaeon | reverse complement strand
TCTATGCTCGTTGGGTAGGCTGCTTCTTTGAGGAATTCCTCTATCCATTGCTTCATCTCGGGTGGCTGATATACAGTGAACGCTGCATGCTTCATCCCATCCTTGTACGCTAGCCCACCTAGCTCAAGGTTTACCATGATAGCGGTCTTCTTCATCTCATCCAGATGATCCGCAACATAACAAGTGCTGCCTGTGACACCTATTTCCTCGCAGCCGAAGCAGATGAAACGAATACCCCGCTTGAATTTTCCCTCATAGGGCTTCAAGACCCGGGCGAGCTCCATTGTTACAGCTGTACCGCTTAGGTTGTCCATGGCACCCTGTGAAATATCGTGACCATCATAGTGACCTCCCACAACGATCCATTCATCGTTTTTTCCGGGTAGCTCCGCGATGATGTTCGCGGAGACGCTATCTGGGATTACTTTGCTGTTGTCTGTGAATTTTACTCGGAGTGGCTTATCTTTGGCTAGGCGCAGCATCAGTGAGCCAGTCTCAAGGCTTACTCCTATTCCGGGGATTTCTCCACCCATCCTGTAACTGGGTCTTAGGCTCCCAGTGGGCTCAAGCTGACCCGGGTTATGGTTCATGAATATGAAGCCAGTGGCTCCATATTTCACAGCGTAGCCGTACTTGGTGCGTCTGTGAACCCGTTTCCCTGTGGGGCTTGTTGCGCTGCTGCAGAGCACAATTTTTCCTTTAACCTCCTCTGGTCTTATTGCCTCAAACTCCTCTGGACTACCCGTTCCAAGGTCTATTACCTCAGCCTCAACGGTTCCACCCGGGCTCATGGCCAAGCTTATCGCGTTGAAGTCCCTCTCCACTGGTTGCCTCATCTTGAGGGATACCGCGCCT
The DNA here is from genome assembly GCA_964447425.1 of uncultured Candidatus Bathyarchaeia archaeon. Classification (GTDB taxonomy): domain Archaea; phylum Thermoproteota; class Bathyarchaeia; order TCS64; family TCS64; genus RBG-16-57-9. The sequence goes on along the minus strand of CAYUTB010000041.1, from coordinate 5,961 downwards.
CTTTTCCAGCCAAAATACTTGAAGGGTACCGCTCGTGCATTCTGGTATCCGTACTCTTTGAGTTTGTTTACCATGTATTCTTGGGCTTGTTTCTCGCTCGGTGTTCCCGGGAACCTGCTGCCTATCTCATCGGCGAGAACCAGCATGTTTTCATTTATTTGGCTTGTCTGCCAAATTTCTCCGATTAATTCTTTCTCTACCTTGTAGTATTTCTCGGTGAGCATTCTGTATCATTTGAGTAGATGTAAATATTGTAATAGCAGTTACGGTTATCACGTCAATTTGAAAAAATTCATTGAGCTGGGGGTTGATTATTCTCCAAGTTTGTGGCTCAGGAGCCATTGGTATAGCAGTGGGCTTTCATAGGTCTCGGTCCAGCTATCATGATCCGCTTCTGGATACACCGTAAACTCGGCGTTCCCATACGGCTTCAAAGCATTATACATGGCTTCTGAGTGCTTCATCGGCACCACATCATCCTTTGCGCCGTGGAAAATCCAAGTCGGGATATGCTTAATCCTCTCAGCCATGGCTGGGTCTCCCCTCCCACAGATGGGGACTATTGCAGCGAAGATGTTGGGGTACTTGGCAGCTGTCTCCCATGTCCCATAGCCACCCATACTCAGTCCTGTTAAGTAGATTCTAGCTGGGTCTACGTTGAGTCTGCTCTGGATATCTTTTAGGAGCCAGATTACTGTGCTTGGGCTCCACCACTCAGTCAACGCCACCTGTGGGGAGGCTACTATGAAGGGCAATTCAACTCCTTCCTCGATAAGCTTGGGTGGTCCATGTAGCTTCACCGATTCGAGGTCGTTTTCCCTCTCTCCCGCGCCGTGGAGGAATATGAGGAGCGGGGAAGGCGTATCTTCACGGTAGTCTCGTGGCTTGTAGAGGAGGTATTTGATCTCCTGTGTGAAGCTTGTTTCTGTCTGGGGGCTCTGTTTGCTCATAATTTATACGTGTCATGTTTGTTTGTTAAATTCTTTCACTTAGGCTAAGCTCATATATTCTGTAATTGATCCCATTCTGGTTGATTTGACTCGATACCTTCTTGCCTTGGATGAGGGGACCACCAGCGCCCGCGCCATAGTGTACGATGATGAGGCAAATGTAGTTGCTATGGCTCAGCGTGAGTTCCCCCAGCTCTACCCGAAGCCGGGGTGGGTTGAGCACAACCCCGAGGAGCTGTGGATGGCTCAGCTAGCCGCTGCTAAAGAAGCATTAGACCTCGCAAAAATAGCACCCAACATGGTTGCGGCTATCGGTGTGACCAATCAACGTGAGACAACAGTGATCTGGGATAAGCGTAGTGGGATGCCCATCTATAACGCAGTGGTGTGGCAGTGCAGGCGCACCTCCGAGATGGTTGAACAGATAACGAATGATTATGGCGCGTTGATCAAGGAGAAGACAGGTTTGGTGCCGGATAGTTACTTTTCAGCCCCCAAGGTGAAATGGATACTGGATAATGTGCCGGGGGCGAGGAGCTTGGCTGAGAAGGGGGAGCTTCTCTTCGGCACTGTGGACTCTTACCTGATCTATAAGTTAACAGGTGGCAAGGTGCATTCAACTGATCCGAGTAACGCGAGCAGAACTCTGTTATACGATATCAGTGCATGTGAGTGGGACCCCGAGCTACTTGACTTATTCAAGATTCCCCCATCGATGCTACCTGAGGTAAAACCCTCAAGCGGTATAGTGGGCTACACTGATCGGGACATATTTGGGGATGAGATACCCATAGCTGGATGTGCCGGCGACCAGCAGGCTGCGCTCTTCGGGCATAATGCAACCCATCCCGGAGACTCAAAGTGCACCTATGGGACAGGCAACTTCCTACTCATGAATACGGGAAATAAGCCAGTCCACTCCGAGAGACTCCTCTCAACGATTGCTTGGGACATTGGAGATGAGATCACCTACGCCTTGGAGGGGAGCGTATTCACAACCGGCGCAGCTATTCAATGGCTTAGAGATGGACTAGGACTCATAGACACCGCTGAGGAGACCGAGGAGTTGGCTGAGTCCCTCAAGGGTAACAATGGCGTCTACATGGTGCCCGCCTTTGCGGGTCTCGGTGCCCCCCACTGGGACCAGTATGCGAGGGGAACCATCACAGGGCTGACACGTGGCTCCACGCGAGCTCATATCGTAAGGGCTGCTCTGGAGTCCATCGCATATCAGACCTATGATCTCGTTTATTGCATGCAACATGATAGCGGATACAGCATCAACAGCCTCCGGGTTGATGGTGGAGCCACCCGTAACGGGTTCCTGATGCAGTTCCAGTCAGACATCCTAGGCGTACCTGTTGAGCGACCACATATGATCGAGGCAACCGCAAAGGGAGCAGCATACCTAGCAGGTCTCGCGGTGGATATCTGGGGCAGCGTGGACGAGTTGGCCTCATTGGGGTCAAGCGTAGATGTATTCAACCCGAAAATGAACCCGGATGTTAGAGCCGAGTTGATCAATGGGTGGCGGAGTGCTTTAGGGAAAACCCTATTTCAGTGAGGCTCTAAATCAATTATGATATGAGTAAGTCAGTATGGGTGCCCTTTAGCCTCCTCAAACCATTCGTCTATGATGCATTCAAATCAATAGGAGTTCCAGATAGGGACTCTGTGATCTGCAGAGACGTGTTGCTTGACGCTGACCGTAAGGGGTTGGATACCCACGGGGTTAACAGGTTGAAGCCTGTTTACTATGATCGTGTTCTAGCTGGAAAGCAACGAGCGGTAACCGATTTAGAAGTGATCCGTGAGGGACCGACGACTGCTGTCATTGATGCAAATAATGGGATGGGCATGGTGGCAGCTTATCGCTCAATGGAGAAAGCCATCACAAAGGCAAAGAAATACGGCATGGGTATGGTCGTCGTGAGAAACAGCACCCACTACGGGATCGCTGGCTATTATGCTGAGATGGCATCCAAACAGGGGCTTCTAGGCATAACTGGGACCAACGCCCGCCCCTCTATTGCCCCCACCTTCGGAGTCGAGCCCATGTTGGGGACAAACCCCCTGACGTTCAGCTTCCCATCTGATGAAGCCTTTCCATTCACCCTTGACTGCGCCACCAGTATAATCCAGCGAGGTAAAGTTGAGGTATATGCAAGAGAGCACAAGCCACTCAAAGAGGGGCTCATAATTGATGACAAGGGAGAATACATGACTGACCCGGAAAAAACCCTCGAATCACTACTGACAGGGAGCGCCTCCCTTTTACCCATTGGAGGGGCTGGTGAGGAGACTGGGGGCTACAAGGGATATGGATACGCTACAGTGGTGGAGATTCTATCCAGTGCGCTCCAGCAGGGCTTCTTCCTCAGAGCCCTCAACGGCGTGAACCTGGGACACTTTTTCATAGCCATCGACGTTGAGGCATTCACTGAACTCGATGACTTCAAACACATCACTGGCTCAATACTCAGGGAGCTGAGATCAGCGCGAAAAGTCCCCGATGCTGCGAGAATCTACACAGCTGGTGAGAAGGAGTATCTAAATGGTCTGGAACGCGACGTGAAAGGCGTACCCGTTACCGCTGGTGTCCAGTCGGAGCTGGTCGCCATCCGTGATGAGCAGGGTCTCAACTATCGTTTCCCCTTTGAGTGAGGGAAACAATTATCCAACACAATGTTGTCCATTGTAACATGAAGCCAGATTCTTTCAAAGCATACTATGCCCACCAGTAACCCCAGAGCAACTAGCGAAGGCCAAACCAGAGTTCCTCAAACTCGACATAACCGACAAATGGTACATAGACTAACATGAGGGGGGAGGGGTATAACCCCAACCCAGCCATAAAAAAGCCCCCAACGCCCAACCCAACCCCAGAACAACCCAATTCAACCACCAATAAGTGACGAAAACCGCTCCAGTGACCCGTAAAACAGTGCACAGAACCCGACAGGTAATAAGAAAAAATGCACCGAGTTACCGCTCACAGTAACCAGTTCCATCGTAACAAGCATTAAAAACCCACACAATACCCCTATCTGAGGCAAGAAACTGTGAATTATTTCTCAAGACTAATGCCATACGAATTCAAAAACATCTACTCAAACATCGAAAAAAGAAGCGGACCAATCGCAATCCGATTCGACATAAACAGCCCCGTAGGCAGAAACGGACGCATCGCCCAACGAAACGGCGACGTAAACCTCAGACTCGAAACAAACGCATACCTACTCCAAGCCTACAGTAAACTCGGACCACTCATCCTCATGGCACACCAAGGCCGCAAAAACCCCCCCGGCAAAAAACCCGACAAAGACTTCGTAAACCTACTGGACCACCACCTAGTCCTAAGCAATCTATCAGGCATCAGAATTCACTTCGTAGAATACTCCCCCGGAGAAACATGGGAAGAATACAGCGCAAAACTCGTGAAACAAGTAAAACACACCGAACCCGGCGAAGCCGTCCTAATGGACAACCTACGAATATGGGACTTTGAGAAAGAATTCAAACCAGACTGCCCATACATCCCACTATTCCAAGACCTAGGGCTCGCAGCCTACATCAATGACGGACTGCCCCTCTGGCACCGCGACGACGCCAGCCTCATGTTCGGGAGACACGTCGCCCCCACCTACATCGGCCACATATCCATGAAGGAGCTCAGAACACAGCACCGCATACTCCACGACACCGGCAGAAAAGTCATGATAATAGGCGGAAAGAAACCGAAATTCGAGGCAATCCCCAACCTAGTAGACAAGATGGACATACTCACCGCCGGAGTAACCGGCATACTGACTGCGAAACTCAGCGGACACGAGATAGGTCCACGAAACGAGGAGCTATTAGCCGATGTATTCAAGGGAATGGATAAAGAGATCAAACTATACGGAGACCTCGTTGAAGATTACTGCATAGGCTACCCAATGGACTTCACCCTCAGCCAGCAGGGAAACTTCTCGGATTCAAACAGATTTAATGTACAGTTAAAAGACCTATCCAAACCCGAGTGGGAAAACTACGAGATCTACGACATCGGAAAAGAGACCGTAAAGTCCTACGCCGAGATGATCAACACAGGACGCTACGACTGGAGAATAAGAGCTGGCCCCAACGGTGTATACGAGATGGGGTTCAACAACGGCATAAAACTCATAGAGCACATCCTTGGAACAGGCTTCGTAGCCCTAGGCGGAGACACAGTAGAGGAACTCCAGCACTTCGATCTATGCAAACCCATCATGTACAGCGACGGAATAGTGCTCCTTGGAGGAGGCAGCCACGTAGAGGGATTCGCTGGAATGCCATACCCCAGCATCGAGGACCTGCTTGAAAACGGCAGTGTCTCATAACCCGTTTTTCAATGGATTTTACACTTGTTTAACCCTAAATGTGAGCTGTTTAAATAATTCTGACGAGCTGAAAACCCTTTGTCTCCAAAATAATATTTACCCCATATACTATAATTATAATGCACTCTCTCTTTCAGGGCTGTTCACCTTATGATTGGGGGAGTGTTCATTCAATAACAAGAATAACCGGGTTTCTCATCAAATGGATAACCATGGATGATCTAAGTCTTTCCTTTTAGTGTTTCATCTTCTTTATGAGCTCTGCTTTATCGAATGGCTCATCAATTTGGTATGGGTCCACTGCGATTTCTAGTGTCTCATTGGCTGTCTCCACTTTAAGCACAATGTCTGGGTAGTCCAACTCATATTCTCTCTCATTCAAGTAATGTCGACCCCGATCGAGATACCCCCGATCCTCCACCTCGAATGATATTGTAATTGCTTCCTCCTTCTCAATCCCTCTAATAATTAGCTCAATGATGCTTTGCAGATACCTCAATCTATTTTCAGTGACCCGTTTGGCTAATCCCTCAATGGATTCGACGATTATGTAGGCGAGGTCCTCATCATCAGATTCATCCACGTAATCAGCGTCAATACTCGTGAACTCCTCATCAAATAAAAGGACCTGTAACTCGTCCCCCACT
>CAYUTB010000040.1:0-19186 GCA_964447425.1 uncultured Candidatus Bathyarchaeia archaeon | reverse complement strand
CCTGATTTCTGCAAATCGCTGAAAGGTGACTTTATCACCATTGGTTTCTCTGTCCCGAGACGCGCTGCTTTCTGGAAAGCCTCGTAGAACTCGCGTCTGCAGTCAGGGTAATTTGTTTCATCGCTCCCATGAGCGCCATAGAAGATATGGTTGGCTCCGATTCCATCTGCAAATGCTACGGTGACTGCAATGAATATGCCGTTCCTAAATGGTACGATGATGGGGTCCGTGAAATCGCTCGATACATCCAGTCCCTTGTCTACTAGGCTCGTAATTCCCTGATATATCTCGGATAGATGGGATAGGTTGATTACCTTATGACTGATGCCCAGTAATTCCGCTATCTCGCGGGCTACATCAATCTCATACTGCGCCTTCTGACCATAATCAAAGGTTATCGCCGAGACATCGTATCCCTGCGCCTTAGCCCAATAGGCTACCGTCACAGAGTCAGGTCCACCGCTTAGGATAACCACTGCTTTCTCCATTAATCCCACCACCTGTATCTCTGCTCTATTAGCTTGAATATTGTTGAGCCGATTACGTTGATGACTTGCTCGCTGATTAGTAAACCGGGTAACGTGGCTATCAGGGGCAGGTTGAATAACTGGTTCAGCATCCATGCGACGCTAACGGGGATTATCAACGCGATAACCACTCCACATACAAAGTAGTTGCCGTTAAGCCTCTTCGACGCCTCATAACCTAAGAGTCCAGCTAATAGGCTCATCACCGGCATGAATAGTAACTCATAGATACCTGAGAAGGGGCTGAACACATTAGCCACAACTGTGCCCAATGCGTAGGCGATAGCCAGTTCTCTCTTCCGGGCTATCCCGGGTCTGAGCACTCCCGCTACTCTGAACTGTAGTGCGTAGAATGATAGTGGCTGGAAAAACACAACCATGGCGGCGTACAGAGCCGCATATACTGTGATTAATGATAGATCTCTTGTCTTCATATTCTTCTCCTCCTTGCCTCGGGGTTTTTTAGGCGGAACGGGTAGGAGGCCCCACTCACCCGCCAACCGGCATGATGACTCTGCAGCTTTTAACCATTACTGTATGTAGTGTGGGTACACATAAAACACGTTAAAACAGGATTTGCTCCTGACTTCATTGGGAATTAATTGGGGCTCTGGGGTTTCCTCACCTTTCCTCAGCCGCGCCCCTATTTTATCTAGCTGAGAGATGCATTATCTTGCTCCATATCTCAAGGACCCTGCGGTCGATCACTCGTTCGAACTCCTCCATCTCATTGAGACTGATGGGGTCCTTTGTGTGCATCTTATAGTTTACAAAGTAGTTGAAAGCTTCCGCGTATATCTTGCCAAACATGGCGCTCTCAGCTGATTTTAGGTAACCTTCTTCCTCAAACCGTTTGAATGTGTTGAAGTTGAGTTCCAGTCTCTGCTCTGTGACCTCATCATCTATAGCCTGTTCTATTACTCCGCGTGCTACTGCTTCCATTGGGCTCATCCCCATGTCATTGTTTTTATTTAAAAGCGATAACGGATGATTGAAACGTACTATTATCCGGCATTAAGGATCGGTAACCAGACTAGATATCAATGATCTAGATATTTGCCGCTGAGAAATGTTCTAAATACAGTCGAGCCACTGTAGGTGGTATGAGGGCAGTCAGATTCGATTACCATATCCACGAGAGCTACTCATCAGACGCTAGAGACGCAAAGGTCGAGCACTACATCGAGGCAGCCGAGAGACTTGGAATAGAGGAACTAGCCTTTACCACGCATCAGATAATAACTGGACCATTCGCGGACTTCGGAGTCCAACCGGAAGAGATCCCAGCATATATTGAGAATATTCACAGATTAAGAGATACCACTAATGTCAAGCTCAGGGTGGGTCTTGAGCTGGACTACTTCCCGGAGGCTGAGAGAAGAATCGAAGCCCTTGTAGAAGAGTATCCTTTTGATTTTATTCTCGGTAGTACACACTTCATCGGAGAGTACGATGTGGGTTCTAGGAGAGACGCTGCCGAATTTTTTTCAGGCAGGCGTCTCTCTGAAGCTACCTCAGAGTATTTCGGTCTCTGGAGACGGGCGGTTGAGAGCGGCTTGTTTGACTCTATGTCTCACCCTGACTACTGGCGGAGGTTCCTGTACCTAATTAGATCTGAGCCCGCTGATTTCTCGGAGTATGGAGGCGTGCAGGAAGCCATTGATAGTCTAGTCAGCTATGACGTAGGCTTTGAGGTGAACTCTTCTGGTCGACGACATCAGCATGGGGTGCAGTATCCTATCAGGGGGTTCCTTGAGGCAGCCCACAGATCAGGGGTGAAGAGAGTTACACTCGGCAGTGATAGTCATAGCCCCGATAATCTGGGTTATTGGCTGCCTGAGGCGGTTGATCTGCTCAGGGATGTTGGGTTCAAGTATATCAGCACTTTCAACGGTAGGACGAACACAAGTCATCCCATTGACTCGGTGATAAGAACAGTGAAAAACCAGTAAGACACCTTTCAACTATGTCTGATCATCCACTATGCAAGGTCATATCAAGGTTCGATATTCAAAGTTACTACGCTGGGATAACCATGGCCTTCGCTGAGGTTGTAGGCGCAGGCTGTAAACAGCTTGCCCTCAGCAGCCCATACAGTCACGAAATGGCTGAGATTATGCTGCCCGCAAGCCTGTATGCTGCAGAGGAGTATAACATCAAGCTGTTAATGGAGCCTGAGCTGCTTGTCAGCAAGCTGTTTTCAAGAGACATAGCAAAGGATAAGACCGTGATCCTCATCGCCCACGATCAATCAGTGCTTGATGAGTATGCTGCGCTCAAGAAACTCAGGGAAAAAAGCAACAAAGAAGGAAACCCTGAAGAACTTGAGCTTGAGATTGCGAAACGATTTGGTGCGCTTCTCAGCTATGATGATGAAACAATAAACAGGTTATTAGCTACTCATGGCTAGGCGGGCGGTGGCCTAATCCCGAGGGTAAACTCTACATCAATCACATGACCGTCTCTTATAACATTCATAGTCACTGTATCCCCGGGCTGAGTGTTGCGGGTGAGATACACTTGCAGTTCATAGAAGCTCTCTAAGGCGCTTCCCTTAACCCCGATTATAACATCTCCACCGAGGTCATATGGTACACCATTAATAGTAACCCTATTTGTACCCGGCTGAATACCAGCTGCTTCCGCTGGTCCACCTGCGATGACATTTACTACAAGTGTCCCACGGGTGCTGTTATCAAGTCCCATAGCCTCTGCGATGTCTGGGGATAGATTGAATCCGCTTATTCCCAGCCATGGGTGCTCATAGCTACCTGACGCTATGAGGCTCTGCGCCTCACGAGTTATTGTGTCACTGGGTATCGCGAAACCGATGCCGTTGAAGTCCCCTGTATTACTTATGATGGCAGTGTTCATCCCGATTACCTCACCCTTGAGGTTGAACAATGGTCCACCGCTGTTCCCGGGGTTGATAGCTGCGTCTGTCTGGATTACATCAACAATCGCATAGTTATCAACAGTGCTCATCTGACGACCAGTGGCACTGATAACACCAACGGTCATCGTATTTGCTAGCCCAAATGGATTGCCGATAGCTACCACTGTTTCACCTACGAGAAGCTTGCTGCTTATTCCAACTTCCAATGGGTGGAGTAGTCCCGGTAATGGATTGACTCTGATAACCGCCATGTCGCTGTATGGGTCGCGTCCCACGAGAGTTGCTTTTAGAATGTCTCCTGTCTGGAACGTAACCTGTATAGTGGTTGCGTCCTCGATCACGTGGTTATTTGTTATAATGTGACCGAGAGTATCATAGACCCATCCGCTTCCGGTGCCCAAGTCGGTCTCTATCAAGACCACACTGTTTCTCGTCTTGTTATAGATCTCGATAACTCCAACATCAGGAGAGTTATCGGGTAACCCGATGATATTGATCTCATCTTTGAGAATATCTATTTGTAACTGAGCGCTGTTTAACTGAAATTTGAGGTTCTCAATCTCTGTCTGGAGTGTCTGGGTGTCTCCTCCACCGCCTCCGTATATCGTTGTATAGGTTAGTACTCCTACGTTGACCACCATCATCACTACGACGATTACCCAGAGCATGTTGTCCCGGTTTCTCTGTTCTCTCTCAAACTCGCTCAAATTAATCACAAAGAGGTTAGGAGTCATCTGGTAAAAACGTATGTCAAAATTATAGTTAAAATTGAGGATCTAGTCAACGTAATGCTTGTACGTATGATCCCTAAGCTTCTGATGCACTGTCTCCATGACCTCCTCTGGTGGAACCTGGAATGTCGGCAACTCACTTTCTCCTTGCGAGGTTCTTACTAGTGCGTCTTTTTTCCACGCCGTAACCGCCTCAGTCATCAATGTACCAGCCTCCACGAGTGTAAGCCAGCAGAGCTTTTCATACGTGTCTCCCCTGTGAATGGGAATTACCCTGCGTCCCACTATGTCCCCTGTGTCTATGTTGGGGTCGATGAAGTGGCACGTCGAGCCGATGGGTATATCATAGTAGACGGACCAAGCTGGGCTCGCTGAGCCCCTTACATCTGGTAGCAGACCGGGATGGCTGTTGAGCATGCCGTCCTTTGGTATCTCCAATATGCGTTTCCTGATTATCCGCGTTCCCCCAAGTACACCCAGGTCGGGTTGAAGCTCCTCTATTAACTCTCTGCACTCTTTCTTGTTATGGTGAGGCACCTTGTACCTTGGGACATCTTTTCCTTCAAGTAACTCCGTGAAAGATGGCGCTACCCTATGCCCCTTGATCCTCTCAAGGAACTTGCTTTTCTCTTCCTCCGCAATATCTGAGGCTTCCTCGATGACTGCCATGGGTACGTTGCCTGCCTTCATAAGCTGCATCAGCATCTCCCGTCCATAGGGATGCTCCTCCAGCACAAGAAATACGAACTTTTTATCGGACATGGGGATGAAAAACGTGGATATGTTTAATGAAGGTATCTAGTAGATGGCTCCAGTCAGCGCTGTGCCACAGTCACAGTGCCGCTCAGCGGGGATCTCGGGTATCGCCCCCATGATGAGACGTTTAAAGTTCTCACTGTTCTTCTCCATTACCTCCATTACCTCGGCTGCGCTCACAGGCTTATCCGCCCATACATCATAGTCCGTAACCATAGCAACTGACACATAGCAGAGTTGAGCCTCCCGAGCCAATATGACCTCAGGGTACATTGTCATGCCTATTATGTCGCAGCCCCACTGCCTGAACATGTTGGACTCTGCCCGTGTGCTGAACCTCGGGCCCTCGATGCAGACATATGTCCCCTCTTTATGGTTCTTCAGCTTGAGCTTATCCGCGTAGTCCCCGATTACCTGCCTTAGCTCCGGACAGAGTGGGTCCGCTGCTGATATGTGGCATATCTGTCCTCCCTCGTAGAATGTATCGCTACGTTTCTTTGTCCTGTCTATGAACTGGTCTGTTAAAACGAAGTCTCCGGGTTTATAGTCCATCCTGAGGCTGCCCACTGCGCTGCTGGCAACTATTCGTTTTACTCCTAGCTTCATGAGTGCCCAGATGTTTGCCTGAAACGGTATCTTGTGGGGCGGGATGATATGTCCATCTCCGTGGCGTGGGATGAAAGCTATCTTGGTATCACCGTAGTCGCCTAGGGTTACTGTTGCTGATGGTGACCCATAGGGTGTATGAATCTTTACTCTTTCAGCGTTATCGATTATATCGGGGTCATATACCCCTGTGCCGCCTATGATTGCTATGTCGGCTGTGGGTTTTGTCATGGGTACAGATATGGAGTAATTATGATAAATGTTTGACCCTTCAAAATTCAGTAATGTTTAAGACTGCAATTCCACTCATGGACGAGATCAAGCCATGGAGAAAAAGAGCTATTATCCGCTCATTTTGCTGACGACTATCTGTGTTACATATTTCATCGAAAACTTCCTCCGAAGCGCCGCAGGAGCCCTCACTCCAATACTCATAGAGGAGCTTGGCATCAGCCACGGTGCTATGGGGATGCTTATTTCGGCTTACTTTTTCGTCTATGGCGTGATGCAGGTTCCCAGTGGCATCCTCAGCGATAGACTGGGGGCGCGTAAGACCATCATAATCTTCACAATGCTCACTATTGGGGGTGTTTTCCTCTTCTGGGTAAGCACCAGCTACAATATGCTATTCGTAGCCCAGTTCCTCGTGGGGATCGGCTGTAGCACTTTCTACATCAACGCAGTGAAGCTGGTCTCAACATGGTTCCCCGCTAACAGAAAAGCGACAGCCATCGGTGTACTTAGCGCCTCCAGTGGTCTCGGAAACACTGTATCTTACATGGGATTCCCTATCGCTGTGGCTACTCTGGGTGGCTGGAGGACTCTCTATCTCTGGATGAGCGTTATTCTTGTTGCCAACTGGGTGATGAACATCTTCATACTCAAGGACAATCAGACCATAATGGTAAACGCACCCATACAGGGGAAGCCCTCCATCCTGTCCTCCATTGTTTCAACCATCTCGGATAGGCGCCTATGGCCTTTCCTACTCGGCTATGTCATGAGCAGCATGAGCTGGGTCTTAATGAACTGGATGGCCCAATTCCTCATCGACACACGAGGCTTCACCTATCTGCAAGTGGGGCAGATCGCAAGCGCGGGGACCATTGCGGGTATGCCCGGCTGCATACTGGTCGCAGCTATCAGCGATAGGCTCAAGAAACGCAAGGCGACCTTGATCGCTTTCAGCGTCATCTATGCTGTTATTCTCATCATATTGGTCAATTTACCCGCCTCATTTGGTATCATGCCGTTCGCTGTTCTCAACTTTGCACTGAACTTCAGTGGGAGCTTCTGGGTACTCTACTTCAGCATGATCCCCGAAACCATGCCAGCGAGCAAGGCATCAGTTGGACTGGGGCTAGTAAACGGGATCGGCACCATAGGGTTCAGTATACTCACGCCCATCTACGGTGGTTTGGTTGACTTGACTGGCTCCTATGCTAGTAGCAACCTCCTGATTCAGGCTGGAGCAGTCCTGATGCCCATAATATTCTATCTATTCATCAAGGAGTGTTATGGCGGAATAGCGAAAGATGAGTGAATCAGATAAAGCCTCGCGATTCGCCTTAATCATCCTAACCACACTGTGTATCACCTATATCGTGGAGAACTTTCTACGCAGCGCAGCCGGCGCATTGACTCCAGTTCTCATCAGTGAGCTCGGTATCACCCATGGAGCCATGGGGCTGCTTACCACCGCTTTCTTCCTCGTGTATGGGTTGATGCAGGTTCCAGCTGGGCTACTGGGGGACAGCTATGGTCCACGCAAGACCATCATCTGGAGCACCGCAGTAACAGTTGTAGGCGTATTCCTATTCTGGATAAACCACAGCTACATTGTACTATTCGTCGCCCAGTTCTTAGTAGGAATAGGCAGCAGCACTTTCTACATCAACTCGGTGAAGCTGATGCTGGAGTGGTTCCCGAGAAACTGGAAGGCAACCGCTGTAGGCATAATGAGTGCATCAAGCGGCATCGGTAACACTCTGGCTTACATGGGGTTCCCGCTTATCTACGAGGCATACGGGGACTGGAGAGCCTTCTACCTGTTGATGGGAATTATCCTGCTCCTCAACTGGGTGATGAACCTCTTCCTCCTAAAGGACAAGAACCACGCGAATGGTGGGATCAAGCTCAGAGACATGCTCGATTCGGTGATCCGGGTCATCAAGAACCCTGACATGAGGCTATATATCATAGCATACGCTTTCAGGAGCACCAACTTCGTCTTCGGCGTATGGATGACCCAGTTCCTCATCGACACAAAGGGCTTCACCTATGTACAGGCAGGTCAGATTACCAGCGTTGGCACTCTGGCTGCGATTCCCGGCTGCATACTGGTCGCAGCTATAAGTGATAGGCTCAGAAAACGAAAGACTCCGCTACTGTTCTTTGCCTTCGCAACCTTCGCTGCGAATGCCTTGCTTATACTTCTACCAGCTGGGACCTCCCTGATAATCTTCAGCGCGGTGAATGCAGTCATGTATATCAGTGTAGGTTACTGGGTTCTCTTCTTCAGCATGGTGCCTGAGGTGCTCCCATCCAACGAGTCAGGCATCGGGTTAGGTCTCATAAACGCAGTCTGCACCCTTGGCATCAGCCTACTATCCCCTATCTATGGTGGTTTGGTTGACTTTACTGGAGACTATCTGGTATCTAATCTGCTTATGTTACTCGGAGCGTTACTGGTCCCAGTTATCATGCTTGGGATAAAGGACCCCTATGGTGGGTTGGAGAAGTGAGCTTTTATCTCGGCTCCCCCAAATTTGAGCGATGTCCATCGAGGATGTTACAGGTGAAAGACCGTTCAGCAACCCCTTGTCCTCCAAGAGCGATGTTAGAACTCTAATGCTGATCGCTGGTATTCCAAACGTTGACTACGGTCCACTTGCGGGTAGTCTTGCTACAACTGGCGGTAAGGACGAGTGGGTGACCTGTATGACTATATCAGAGTCATCAAGGTTACTGCTAGAATAATTATGGAATGGTGTGGCTAGGAGAGCTTTATTTCAGGATCATTCCTGATTAGCTCGATTATCTTTTTCGCGGACCACTTGACATAGTCCTCGCAGAAATAGATGCCATTCGCCCTGTTCTCATCGTATTTCTTCTTACCCTCGGGGGTCCTAGTGTTCGCCCCGAGCAGATCATAGCAGTTGACGTGTCCCCACTTGTCCTCGAACATCTGAATGAATATCTGGGTCTTCTCCCTTGCCTTTGCCCGTAGTGCATCGAATTCTTCTGGTGTCTCATCACCATTAGAGCCCATTAGCATCCCATAGGCCATACATCCGCCGCTTACAGCTCCACAGAGGCTTCCCCAGCCTCCGCCGCCTCCACCCATGTTGGATGTGGCTCTCATGACTCCCTTACCAAATCCTTCCAGTGGTATCTCATCGTTTACGAACATGATGACGCTTTCACAGCAGTTGTACCGTTTTCCGTCTTTCTCGTACATGTCGTCCAGAATATACTTTCCGATAGAAAATACTATCGAGTCATTTAACCTATTTTTTGAGGGTTTCTGGGACCATGTACAATAACGGGGTCCTGATTAGAAGATCAATCACCGTTATTGTGATAAACACCCATTCTGGTCCAAAATTCTCCCAGATTAACCCCCCGATGATAGGCGCAGGGATACAAGCGAGACCAGAGAAGAACCCGATTAGACCTCTCCATCTGCCCATACACTCAGGTGGAACCAGTTCAGGGGTCATGGAGCCATAACTAAAGCTGGCGATCATCCTGAAACCCATTAAGAACCCTGATAGGAGCAACCAGTTTGGTGTAGGCGCATACACCATCACGAGATTCGCTGCACTGAACAGGGGAATCAAGATGTAAAAAGCCTTCTTTCTCCCCACCTTATCGGCGAACCTACCAATCACTGTGCTGAAAATTGCCTCAGTTATGAGCATGGTGGTCGCAATACCCCCTATGATGTACGGGCTCGCCCCTTTCACATCGTATATAAATGGATACCTGAACGTAGCCAGCATAGTCATGGTAAACATGTTGATGCTCTGGAAGAGGAGCCAACGCTTAACGGCTGTGCCCCTCTCGAATACCTCACCGAATTCTTTTAGGAAGTCAACCTTCTTTGGAATGATGTTTGGTCGCTCAATGTCGGTGAGGTTCCTGTAAGCATAGACAAAAAGAAGTATCCGCGCGACGAATTGTATCCAGTATAGACTCCTTATACTTTGGAGGCTTATACCCCCTAGAGCCGTCAGTAATATCGCAGCAACCGTTGGTGCGATTATTGTAGGCGTTGCCCCGGTGCCTTCACATAATGCCTTGCCCGTTGCCCGGTCCTGGGGTGGTAGGCTTAGGTCACATATGAGCACACATGAACCCACCATCATACCTAGACCTGAGACAAGTATCGCCAAGGACACTACCTGCCAGTTAGGTGCCACCGCATAGAGAAGGGGTTCCAGAACAGTCAACGCAACTCCGAACAGGTATATCTTCCTGATATTGAAACGGTCTCTGATCATACCCAGTGGGAGACTGATGAGAGACTGTGCTATCCCCCACGCACTGTTCACCGCTCCAAGCTGCACTGGAGATGCACCTAACAGGGTGATGTAGATGTTGGCGTACTGCAGAGTCAACTCGTTAAAGAACCTGTTGAATATTTGTCTGGTTACTACGGTCCTCCAGTTCTTTTTCTGGCGAGCCCAGACTTCTTTTAGTTCATTAACAAATGACACAGCCATTTTAGTCTAGCCTAATGCAGGTTACATGAATTTAACTTTTGACAGTCTTCCTCAATTTTAGGCTAGGATAAAAACTGTGCATGCGATAAAAATACATCGTTTTTCGGTGGTGGGTTTTATCAATATTCGTGGAAAATGATAAACTGGTTCAATATCCCAAGTTGATATACATCAAAAAAAGTTGACCATTGAGGAAAAAGTCCCCCTATGCTCTGGTTTTGGACCTTGGAGTACTAAAAAAATTGAACATCTGGGCATAGAACCCATATTCATGAGTGATGATCCTCATGATCCAAGGTGGATGAAGCCCCAGAGCTACACTCAGCGTGCCAGTGGAACATGAGCAGCCTCGCTTCCTTGACAACCAAATCCGGTTACCTAGACCTGCTTCACCCTGTCACAAATTTCCCACCCATGGCAACCCTTGGGTCCAGCTGGAACCGTGATATCCATCTGACACCACACACTTTCAGTGAGGTCGCCTTAACTGGGAAAGACTGGTATGGTATGACTACCGAGGACGGGGAGCTGGATAACCTAAAACCTCTGGACCACGGAGCGAAGAATAGAGGAGATAGACCGGATTGGACTGGACACATCTAAGAATGCCTCGTCGGTGGAGGGGTCATGGATAAACACCCTGACCTCAAGATATACCTAGGTCATACAGGAGGCTACGTACCACGCGCGTAGCTTTTATCTCAGCTTCCCCAAATATGAGCAATGTCCATCGAGGAAACCATAACCGCATTGCCCAAGGTAGAGCAACATGTACACATTGTGGGCTCTGTTAGACCAGAAACCCTACTTTGGCTGATAGGGCAAAGCGATCTGGGCTTAACCTACGAGACACTAGATGACCTCAACGATTTCTACGCATACAGAGACTTTGACCACTTCCTCAACATCTACAGCACGGTAAATGATCTCATAACCCACGAGAAATACTACGAGACAATAACATATGAGATGCTCCAGAACCAGCATAGCTGCGGCGTCAGGCATGTGGAGTGTATTTTCTCGGCGTACGACCACATGGGCAGGGGTTTAAGCTTCAAGGATATGGTGTTTTATATCAATAAAGCCATCAGAAAAGCGCAGAGAGATTTTGGGCTATCATGCAACATCAGGGTAGACCTCGTCCGCAACTATGGACCCGAGGTGGGACGCAAAGTACTCCATGAGATCCAGTCGAATCGGGATAACATCGTAGCCATTGATACAGGCGGAACCGAGGAAGGTTATTCTCCGAGGCTCTATGCATCCGTTTACAAGGCTGCGCGTGATCAGGGTTTGAGGCTGGTGGCGCATCAGGGTGAAGCAGCTGGCGTGGATTACATCTGGGAGTGCCTCGAATATCTGAGACCAGAACGCCTCGGGCATGGAGTGGCAGCCGCAAAAGATCCGGCTTTGCTTACTGCGATAGCTAAGCAGGGGGTGAGCATCGAGACCTGCCCCATCAGTAATCTGAGAACAGGGGCTGTAAAGCTACTTCAAGATCACCCTATCAGGGCATTCATGAATGCAGGAATCAAGGTGAGCGTGAACACCGATGATCCCCCCATGTTTGGCACTGATATGAACAATGAGTATCTGCAGCTGAATAAGGAACTGGGTTTCACGGTTGATGAGTTATTCAAGATCAGCTTGGACTCCATTCAAACCAGTTTCGTCTCTGATGCTGAAAAGAAGAGGCTAACAAAAAGCTTCGTTAAAGAGTACGATGGGCTGCTCTAGCTTCATCAAGACTATATGACACCGATGCTTATTTGAGGTGACGAAGTTGAGGCTCAAACTGGACCTTCATATTCACTCCATCCACTCACCAGACGCCTTCAATACTATCGATGGGATAAACAACAGGATCAAGGAACTGGGCTTCAACGGCTACGCCCTAGCAGACCACGACACCATGGATGGGCACGCTGAAGCAAAAATGAAAGTAGGGAACTTGACATTCATCCCCGCGCTTGAAGTATCCGCGAAGGGGGCTCACATCCTCGCATTTGATCCAACGGAGCCAGTTGAGCCCAAGCTGAGCGTAGTCGAGACCGTTGAACTGATACATGATCAGGGGGCTACCGCTATCCTCGCCCACCCTTATGGTCTCCCCCGGAGCTGGGTGAACATCCATAGGGTTAGGGAGGCGGGGTTTGACGCAATCGAGGTGGCTAACAGTGCTCAGATTCCCTATGACTACATATGCGGATTGAACCGAAAGCTAGCTGATGAGCTTGGATTACCTGTGACCGGGGGGAGTGATTCTCATATCCCTGAGACCATCGGGCGCTCCTATACTGTAGTCGAGGCTGATTCCCCTGAGCCTGATGATGTGATAAAGGCTATCAAACTGGGGCATACGTCAGTCGGTGGAACATATACTCGGATCAGCGAGTGGTTTAGTAAAAATCTGCGTAAGAAAAAGAGGAATTTGGGCGATTAATCCCAGTTTGCTTCCATATCGTAGAGGTCGATGCCTAGGTCAATTTTTGTTGTTGATCTTCCGACGTCTGCTTCCATGTTGAATAATCCAATGTCTTCCAGTGCCATTACCCCCTTGATTAATCCAGTCAGGTCGAGGACTGGTTTGGGCTCGCCTAGCAGAATGCGTCTAGTCTCCCCTACGATGTCTGTTCGCGCCCAATGAAGCGCTTTTTCAACTAATACCATGTCTCTATTTACTCCCCCATTACCGCCCCGACATGTAATGTCATACACATACCTGTTTTGTCTCATTTTGGTGTGTGTATAGGCGTTAACCTAGGAATGTGAGACAAATCTAATAACATCTCGTAAAGAGCCGACATGCTGGGTTGTATTGAACATATTAATTACTCTCAATAAAAATGAGTAACTTGTAATACTCTCATACTATGAGAGTAACTCATTCATATGCCACAAAAAACATCCCCTAACAACATGACATATAAACAACAAATAACATGTAAAAATAATGAAAAAATAACACCGAACAATCAATAATCGGTGTGGAAAAACAGATGCCTAATTTAAATAAACTTTTAATCAAGCAACAAAGAAAACAACCCGAAAAATAAATACTTTAAATACCAACAATCCCCGCACCGTTTAAAAGAAACCGAACCCACCCAAAGAAGGAACCCAGATGCCCAAGATACACCTAAAATCCTACGGGTGCAGCGCCAACACAGCAGACGCAGAGATAGCAAGAGGTGCACTCACAGAAGTTGGACACACCCTCGTTGATACCCCAGAAGAGGCTGATATCAACATTATAGTAACATGCGTGGTCAAGACTCCCACAGAGCTGAAGGTCTCAAAAGAGTTACGCCAATTAGAGGCATCTGGGAAACCTCTCATCGTAGCTGGCTGCATGCCAAAATCCATGACGAATCAGGTAAAACTATTGGTCCCCACTGCGAGTTTAGTGGGACCCGATGACATCGAACGCATTACCGAGGCAGTGCAACACACCCTCAACGGTGAGCAGGTTATCTACATAGAGGGTGAACACACAGACAGGACCTGTCTACCCCGCGTAAGGGAGAATAGTCTGGTGCATATAGCTCCAATCAGCACTGGGTGTCTGGGGAACTGCAGCTACTGCATAGTAAAATTTGCCCGAGGGCACCTCTTCAGTTTTCCCGCCGAGAAAATAGCGAGGGAGGCATCTGCCGCTGTGGGTGATGGCTGCCGCGAGGTTTGGGTGACAGCCGAGGATACCGCGGCTTACAACGATAATGGAACAAGGCTCCCCCAGCTGCTGGACATGATCACAGGCATCGAGGGAGACTTCAGGATACGTGTGGGTATGACCACTCCAAATCAGCTTGAACCCGTACTCGATGATGTGCTGGTCTCAATGAAGAACCCCAAGCTCTACCAGTTCATACATATCCCCATACAGGCTGGAAACGACGAGATACTCCAAAAGATGAGGCGCAGATACACAGTGCAGGAGTTCAAAGACGTGGTGACGAGACTCAGAGCAGTTTACCCCAACATGGGTATCAGTACAGACATCATCTGCGGCTTCCCCGGAGAGACCAATGAACAGTTCCAGGATTCATTGGACCTCATCAAATGGCTCAGACCAGATGTGCTAAACATCAACAGGTTCTGGGAGCGTCCGGGCACAGACGCCAGCAAGATGCCTGGAAGGCTCCATGGACGCGACACAAAGGAGAGAAGCCGACTGATGACTCAGCTATGGAAAGAGATAGCTGTTGACGTTGGTAAGAAGTGGCTTGGCTGGGAGGGCGAGATACTCTTAGCAGAGGAGGGTAAGAATGGTACAAAGGTGGGTCGTAACTATGCGTACAAGGCTGTAGCAGTTAGGACCAATGCGTCTCTGGGGTCGTTCATCAATGTCAGGGTAAAAGGCGTTGGTGTGGGGTTCCTTACCTCTGATGAAATACTGTGACCCTCCAAGTGTATTTTCACATAAAGGTGAAATAAAGAAGCAGCTCTATTCTAGGCATGTTCAGTAAGCCAAACCTAGGCTCCATCCACGAAGTCATCTCCCTGAAGGGAAAAACAGCCATCATCACTGGAGCCGCGAACGGGATAGGCGAAGCAATCTCCCATCGACTGGGCGAGGCAGGAGCGTCTCTGATCCTAATAGATATCGACCAAGATGGTTTGAAACGAATAGAAGCCAAGCTACAGGAAAAGGATGTAATTGTGTCAACTCATCTTGTTGATCTCGGAAATAAGGATGAGATAGACAGGTTCTGGCAGAGCCTCGACGCCGATATCCTAGTTAATAACGCTGGGATCTACCCGATGAAGGATTTTCTTGATCTAGATCCAGAGTTTTTTGATCGCGTCATGCGGGTAAACTTCAATCAGGTTCTTTGGATGTGCCAACATTTCATCAAGAGAAATCTTAGCCACGGAGGCATAATATTGAATGTAAGCAGCATAGAAGCGGTTCTCCCCTTCAAGGAAGGAATGAGCCACTATACTGTAAGCAAGATGGGTGTAATAGCCCTGACGAGGGGACTCGCCAAAGACTTTGGGAAGAAAGGCTTCAGGGTCAACGCCCTGATACCTGGTGGGATCATAACTCCGGGAACAAAGAACATAGCGAAAGACATAACGAAGCTCAAACTCGGGCTACTGAAGACCGGGTACGATTTCAGCACACGTCTCCCACTTGGACGAGCCGGTGACCCAGATGAGGTAGCCCTAGCAGCCTTGTTCATGGTCTCGGATATGTCCAGTTATATGACTGGTGCCCTCGTCCCAGTTGACGGGGGCTTCCTCTCAAGCTAAAAAATGGGGTTACTTTAATCCCTGAGACTGGACGTACTCCTCAACATCTGCGAGCAGTTCTCTGCAGTCAAAGAGTACACCATTCTTCAGGGTCCAGCGGACGCCGCCACCATGTGTGACCGATAAACCGTCTTCGCTGTAGCGGTTGACCCCAGTTCCGTACATCACCTTAAAGTTATCCAGTGGGTTGCCATCGATTACAGCCAGATCCGCTGGGGCTCCCTGCCTTATCCCATTGGCTAGGTCAGTGTTTCCCAGCGTCTTATGGGCGTTAGTGGTGGCGATCTTGATGACATCAATTGGGTGGATGCCCGCCTCTTGGAATAGCTCAAGCTCCCTGATGATGGCGAAGCCAAACAAGGCGTAGATGAAGGCTGTATCGCTTCCAGCTATCAATCTCCCTCCGTTGTCGAAGAAGTACTTGACCCACTTCATCCATATCTGGTACTTCTGCTTCCACGCAATCTCGTCACTGGTCTTCCAGTTAAAGAAGTGTGTCGCATGGCTACCCGGACTCGGGCTGTACGCCTTCCATAGCTGCCGCACAGTGTATTTTTCGTGCCATGGCAGAGCCTTGACGCGTTCATAGTCCCTGTGACCCTCGTATACCACCATGGTGGGGTCCCAGACGGTCTTGTTCTCCAGCAGAGTATCAAAGACCTTCTTGACCCTGTCTGGGTACTTGTCTGCCTCGGTCCAGATGTATCCGCTCATCCTGAAGCGGTCAACCTCGTTACTGTAGTTGTAGTCTGGGGGGAAGCTCTGTGTTCCCGGTAAGGCTGCCTGTGGGATGCCGTAGGTGTGCTCGATGCTGAGCATCTCTTTCGCGGCGTTGCTCGTTATCAGGGCGTTCAGCTCGCTGTTCTGAGCGTGATGTATAGCGATCCCGCCGGGTAGACCTACCTTCCGCGCCTCATCGGCTATGGCTTCAAGCATCTCGGCAGTCACGTGGGGTCGTGGGATCATCTTGATTCCGTCCACACCCATTTTCTTCATCTTTCTCACCGCCTCCCTCGACTCCTCGACAGTATGTGCCTCGGCTGGCCAGCTTCCAAGTACCATGATTCGTGGGGCGACGATCTTGTTCTCCATGCTCAGCTTCTTATGTTCAAGTAGTTTCTCATCGGTGCCGAAGCCACATGTTCTGATGGTGGTTATCCCATGGGCGAGGCATAGCTTGTAGGCGTACTCCGTTCCTTTTGGTCCGCATTTCTCGTCAGCTATGTTGATATGAATATGCATATCCACGAGCCCCGGTAGGACATACATTCCTTTCGCCTCGATTACATGCTCTGCAGAGGGGCGCTTGATGTCATATCTCCCTAAGCTGATGCTATCGACGTTAACGATCTCCTTGATCTTTCCATCCTCTACAAGGATATCGCAGGGTCCGTATGGTGGGGTGCCCTTCCCGTTGACTATCATGGCGTCCCGTATCACGAGACTCTTGAAATCTCTACCAGTTGTCATATATCTGAAACAGCTTCTGGCTTGAAATAATTACCCACAAAAACTCTATCAGCCCAGAGAAATAGACTACTTGAACACATCATGCTGAAGGGAAAACTGGTAAACATACGACCTCTGGAGTCCAGTGACCTCGATTGGTTTACAGAGTGGAACAACGACCCACATTACACTGGTCCCTTTGAGCCGCTTGAGGTAAACAGCAGAGACAAGATCGAGAAATGGTATGACTCAGAGAAAAACGCCGAATGGTGGGTCATAACCGATAAACTGGATAACCCTGTGGGGCAGCTTGTCGCTGGTCCTCAAGGCGACTGTTACTGGCTTGGCTACATCCTTCACCCTGATCACAGGGGAAAGGGTTATGCCACCGAGGCGGTTAAGCTGCTTGTTGATTATCTGTTCAGGGCGAAGAACCTTGTTAGGGTTCAGGCAGAGTGCAGCCCAGAGAACAAGGCATCAGTACGTGTGCTGGAAAAAGCGGGATTCACATACGAAGGTTTGAGGAGAAAAGCCGTCCTCATACAGGGCCACTTCTTGGATAGCGCCATCTTCAGCATCCTCAAGGATGAGTGGGCACCCTACTTGAGTTAAACAATTAAAAAAACGTCAAAATATCAAGTATTTACTTGTTTTATATTATTTTCTGCATTGATCTGTATTTGTAAAACATTAAAAGCCGCGTTTTTGGTGACATTTGATCCAATTGGGCGATATTGAGAGAAAAAATAGGTTTTATAACAGATTCAGAGGCATCTTTGCATTTCCTCGGCACAGATATCTCTTTTTCATTCTGTTGCTCATAGTAGCTGTTGCCCAGCGTGGTTCACCCAGCAACAATGTTCAGAGCTACATACTCGATGTGCCATATCATGACCAGCAGACCAGTTACTACTGTGGACCAGCCTCGATTAAGATGGTGATGGAGTACGCTAATGGCATCGAATTATCGCAGGATGTTCTCAGCTCTGAGCTTTCCACTGATATCCAGAATATTACTCACACTGGTCTCATGGATGAGCCATTCATACACCGAGACTTAACAGACGTCAAAGATGGGCGAATGACGCTTAACCAGTTAAAGAAACAACTCACCCTTGGGTATGCCCCAATATTACTTATCTGGTTTGATGAAAATCACGAGACCGGGCACTATGTTGTAGCCGTTGGATATAATCAGACTGGGATTTTTATCAATGATCCATGGCCAACCTCTTGGGGAAAACCAGACGGCAGAGAAACTGGACCTTATGTCTATCTCAGTAACGAGAAACTACTTGATCTTTGGGCGATTTGCAGAAACTGGGCTATCACTGTGGCTTATACCGCCTCTGAAAAACTCGTAAAGGTAGACGTGGCTGTAATTGGGCTCCCCGATGGGTTAAAGACTCCGCTCTGCTTGAACGGAGAACCTCTGGATATCCTAGACTCTGATAAAACCATTTCTTTGATTCTGAGTGATGAACCTCATATCCTCTCCGTGGATACAGTTCTCTACGATAAAGACGGCACAGTCTTTTACTGCACAAATAACCTTCAACAGGTTCCAACCAGTGAAAGCACTCAATTCGTCTACACGCTCCTCTACCAGCGATAGTTAACCCATAAAAGAGAAAAACACTAGCCGTTACTCAGTTGTAGTGGTTACCCTTTGAGTGTATACCTTGAATTAATAGCCAAGATGGCGACCCATGGAGACATCGATGGCGTCATCCAGTTGGCTATATGGGTAACCGAGAACGAGGGAAAAAACGAGGCGCTCGCAAAACAACTAATCGAGATAGCTGAGAGCCAGACAACGGCGGCGCCTACGCAGCTGATGATCATCTATGAGGCAGTCGAGAAACTGAGTCAGACCAAGAAATCCAGTCAAACAGCCCTGCGGATGCTCAAACAGTTAACACCCACAAAGACACCTGAGGCACCTCGCCCCCACAAAGAAATATTCCCGAATACAGTGGAAAACCACCTCAGCTACGCGAGGTTCTACAACTCCATCGATAAACCTGAGGAGGCAGAGCATCACTTTAAACGAGCTATCGAGATGGGGCGATCCGTTGAAACATACATAATCTACGCTCAGTATCTTGAGAAAGAGAAAAAGATCGAGCAAGCCATCTCAATGTATCAGGGAGCCCTCAACATAGAGCCAAATGACCCAGTGGTTCACAACAACATTGGGCTCCTATACTATCAAAGGGGTAGCCTTGAGGAGGCTGC
>CAYUTB010000039.1:13733-19225 GCA_964447425.1 uncultured Candidatus Bathyarchaeia archaeon | reverse complement strand
AATGTTGTACAGTAACTCATATGGATAATCATGGTAAAACTAGAAGGACACGACTTCCCAGACGACCTATACTTCCACCCAGACCACATGTGGGTCAAGATTGAGGGAGGCAAAGCCCGCGTAGGATACAATGCATGGGCCGCTGACGCAGCTGGTAAACTGGTATCTATAAAGACCAGACCAGCGGGAAAACCAGTACAGGCAGGAAAAACCCTCGGCAGCATCGAATCAGGTAAATGGGTTGGCAGCCTTAAAGTGCCAATCAGCGGTACGGTTGTGGAGATTAACACAGCCATCGCAGGTAATCCATCCGTTATTAATGATGACCCCTATGGGGCGGGTTGGGTTGCGTTAATTGACCCCAGCGATCTGGATGCTGAGCTAGCCACATTGATGAAGGGCTCAGACAAGGACAAGCTAGAGGCCTGGCTCAAGGCAGAGAAAGCCAAAACAGCCTAAACCCATTTTAATTTATAAATGTTTTAAAAATCATACCCAGAGTAATCTAGGGTATTAGATTTGATATTATTATAAAGGGTATTAGAAAATTGGGGCTTATTTCATAATACGGATCTGGCTCGGCTCGATGCCTGACGCTAGAAGCTCTTCCAGTGTCATGTATTCGCCCTTCGCCAATTTGATCTTCTCAACCGCTCCAGCGCTGAAGCTGAAGGCAGCGATCTTGATTGGCTTGGATAGGTTGCCCGCTGCAAGTACTTTTCCGGGGACCGCGACTATCTCGCCCTCGGCTGTGTGTCTGTCAAGCCTGCTTAGGTTGACTGCTACACGGCTTCGCTTGGATTTGTCGAGTTCCTCGGCTAGTGCCTTCCAGATGGCTTTACCCGAATCCTTTGAGGCTTTTTCCAGGGCCTGTATTGTGTCTATTAGAGTCTGGTTAATCATTCTTCTTCTATTCCTCCTGTGAAACCGTCTTCTTCTCCGCCTTCTCCGCCTTCCTCGTCCTCGTCAAGATCCCCTGAGCCAACGCTGTATAGCTTACCCTCATCGAGCTCCGGCATATCAAAGTCGCTGATCTCGTCATGAAGCTCATCCTTATCTATCTTCTCAGTTAGGGATACGAGTTTCTTCTTGAGTATCTTGACTGCCTCGGTTACGATACGCGTCGGGGCGAGGGCTCCAGTGCTTTCGACTGTGAAGAAGAACTCATCCGGCTTCAGTGAAGCCATGACTGTGCTTCTTGTATACAATTCTCTGCAGCGTTTGCATGACTCGAATTTCTGTATATCGATGATCTTCAGCGTGTCGCCCTCAATGACAGCCGCGTCTCCGCAGTCATTGATGCATTCCTCGGTCTTTACCTTGTCCATTATGGGTACAATTGATACATTCTGGTATACACACATGCTTACTGGGCTCCACTTTGCGTGGACCTTGCCCTGTCCAAGCTGAGCATATGCCTCGAATTTTATGGATTGCCCTTCGGCTAGCTTCGCTAAAACAATCTTATCCGTTACGGGGGCCGTATTCGGGTCATCTGCTACAAGATCTCCGCTGTATACCGTGATAGTCTCACCTGTGGACTCTGTGTCCATTGTAAGAACCGCCCTGCATTTTGGGCAGCCAAGCTCTGCTTCACAGTCACAGTCCTCGGGTAGTACATAACTGTCGAGATCTGTTTTGAGGGGTGTAAATCCGATCCTGTTTGCCAGGATCTCGTCTGGGACTAGGGATGAGTTGTCGAAGTAGAATATGTCTTCGATAGTCATTGTGGGGACCTCGGAGACCATTGTCCGTCGCAGTGCGTTTGTGAAAGCTGTGTCCACACCCTCAACAAGGAACCTAATGGTGTCCTCTGTGAGGCTGACTATGGTTGTTTTCAAAGATTCCCCACCTCTGCTCCTAAGGTCTCCTACCTCTACGTCCACCGGGCTTGCGTGTGCCGTCGTGTGGAATCGGTGTGGTTTCCTCGATCCTTCCAATCCTGAAGCCGCTACGTGCCAGTATCCTGATGGCGGACTGGGCGCCTGGACCAGGGGTCTTGCTTCCAGTGCCACCGGGAGCCCTTACCTTGATGTGGATCGCGTTGACTTCCTTGTCTCTTGCGATGTCAGCGATCTGCTGGGCTGCCTTCATGGCTGCGTATGGGCTCGGTTTGAGCCTGTCGGCTTTTACGAACATGCCGCCGCTTGCGATGCCGAGGGTCTCGGCTCCGGTTAGGTCGGTCATGTGGATGATGGTGTTGTTGAAGCTACTGAATATGTGGACTATTGCCCATCTTTCACTTTCACTCACGTCTTCTTGCCTCCCTTGCTGGTGCTTCGTCTAGTGCTTCCTCAACCTCTAGTTCACGCCTCAGTGGGTGTGCTGGGTTGTTGAAGGGGCTGCTCTTAGCATAGTCCAGCGTCTCTTCGTCCACGGTTCTAATCTGATAGCTAGGAGTGGTGACCTTTGTGCCTTTGATCGAGATGTGACCGTGGCTGATTAACTGTCTTGCCTGGAATAGGCTGCTGGCCAATCCTCTCCTGAAAATGTATGTCTGGAGTCTCCTCTCCAAGAGGTCCTCAACGCTCAGTGTCAGAACATCCTCTAGACGCCCGTTCTCCATTACGAGTCCACGGAGCGCAAGTTTCTCGATGAGAGCCTTTTCCCTCAGCTCTCTCTCGGCTGCGTCAAGGCTCAGTAGGTCCCTTGCCCTGCCTCTGAGTGCGGATAGCTCTGTGTGGGCTTTCCATAGCTCACGTTTGTTTCTCAAGCCGTAGGCTCCGATTACTCGGAGTTCCTCCATGAGGGCTTCAGTTTGATAGGGGCGTTTGGGGGTGTTGAATGACTTGTGTTTCTTTTTCGGATCTCCCATTCAAATCACCTATTGCTTTGCCTTAATCCTGGCTTTGCTTACGCCAACACTTCTACCGGTCCTACCAGTAGTCTTTGTGTGCTGTCCACGTACCTTGAGTCCACGGGCGTGGCGTTCGCCTTTCCAGTTTCTTGTCTCCCTCATAAGGTCGATATCGTCCTTATTTCTGAGGTCTAGATCGGATGCTAATACGTGCAGGTCGTCGCCCGTCATGGGGTCTTTACGCCTGTTGAGCATCCAGGATGGTAGTCCTGTGGATGCGGGATCGTCCATGGCTGTCTCCAGCTTTTTTACGTCCGCGTCACTGAGGCTACCGAGTCTCTCTGTAGCGTCTAGGCCCAACTGCGTTACGATTGCTCGAGCGAGTCTTATGCCTACACCTTTGACATCGGTGAGGGCATAGGGCACCAGCTTTGTACCATCTATATTGGTGCCATGAAGCCTGACTATGTAGTTGAATTCTCTTGACATGTAGTGAGATCTCCTGTCAGTGTAACTAGGGCTTAGTTGATACATCTTATTAAAACGTTATGTTAAATGTAGACGTGACAATCCCCCGTTTGGTGGGATAAAAAATGCTTAGTTTATGTTGATGCCGCCTATGCTGACATTAGCCGTGATCTCGATCTGTATGGCTTTAGAAGAGTAACTACTGGTCTCACCGATCTTGGTACGTGCCGTATTCACGCTGTAGTCCATGTTTGATAGGTTTACGCCAACTGAGCCGATGCCTGTGTCTAGGTTTACCTTGTAACCGACATCCGAGCCGGTTGGCAGGTTGATGTCTATGCCGCCGTTGGTAGTGGAGAAGCTGTGTTTTCCGCTAATCTTGGATAAGGTGACATCGATTCCGCCGTTGGTTGTATGGAATCTGGCCGCCTGGGATGTTACTGTTCCCCTGATGGCACCGTTTGTGGTCTCGACGTTAATCACTGGGGCTTCAAGGTCTGTTAATGTTATAGCCCCATTTGTGGTAGAGAGGATAATGTTTTCACCCAGGATTTCTGTAAATGTTATCGCGCCGTTAGTTGTATCAAGGTTATAATCAGCGGATACGTCTGAGGGCACATAGACCGCGATATTGACTGAGTATTTGTTCCACTCACTCGTCGGGATCGGGAAGGATAAGGAAACATCCTGTACACCTCCGGAGACTTGACTTCTTAGATCATGTGTGAAATCAGCCAAGTTGTTCTCCGCCTCTGAGGTTGTGTCTCCTCTGGCCTTGACTTCTACCTCAAACTTCACAGAGTTTCCGCTCCAAGAATGGACATCCAGTGCGCCATTAACGGAGTCTATGCTTAGATCAACCGCGTTTACAGTCACAGGTGAATTCAATGTGAATGTCTCGGAGGCGCGGTAACCTCCGATTGGAAACCCAGTGAACTCGTTTGTTATACTAGTAACTATCCCAAACCCCTGTGTCAGGAATGTGGCTAAAATGAGACCGCCTAGTACTCCTCCAAAAATGCCGGATATAGGGTGTTGACGTCGTCCCCGATTGAGTAATCCGTTGAGAATCATCCCAATGCCCATTAGAATAAGCAGATAGCCGATGAGATCGAAGCTAAAATCAATATACTGGAACAGGTACCATCCTGCACCCAAGCCTAGGAGGAATCCACCGAATCCAACCCCGGAGTCTGACATAATTGTTTGATGCTTTGGGTGACTTTAAAAGATATCTCGTTTACGATCCAAGTTTCCCAAGAGATGTGATTTGAGATAAGAGGCCCAGAGTCTGTTTGAAGGGGGTCTTGATGTTGCTCTGGACCTCTGAGGTGAAGAGACCTGTGAATTTAATTCTTTACTGTAACTAGGAAAGAGGGGGTTTTTGGAACTTACTCGTTTATGAGGGGATCCCCATAGGTGAGTAAGGTGATTGTGCTTTTCACGTTGTCGAGGCGGCGTACTTTGTTGAAAACTATTTCCTTTACCTTGTCCATGGTCTCTGCCTCCATCTCTATGATTAGGTCATAGATCCCGTAAAGACTGTAGATTTGGACTATTTCCTCGACTCCTTCCAAGGCTTCGATTATTTTCGACTCCTGTCCGAGTTCGGTGTTCAGTAGAACGAAAGCCTTCATAGTAATCATATGATTCATTGTAACACAGGAATATATGGTTTAAGCCTAGGGCATCCATTTCTGTGGAATTGATGAGGATTCCGGTTAGAAGGAGGCAATATGAAGCCTGAACTATGGGGTTAATGTGATCTTAGTTTTTGCTCTATTGTCTGGAGATCGGTTAGACTCAGTCTGGACGCCCATGACTCCATAATACTAGACTCAAGTTTTAAATCATCTATGAAGCTGCGTGCCTCTTTCTTTGAGGCTATCCACTCTGATCTTATGAGGGCTTCTCTTAGAGCGTTTTTTGTGTATTTGTCTCCCTGTTGTATCAGCTCTTTGAGGGTTTTCTCAACGGGGTCAAGAGTTGATCTTGGTTTTAAGGAGATAACGGCTGTAGATACCCTTGGCTCGGGCAGGTAGGCTTCAGAGGGTATGGTCTCCAGTTGTTTGGCGTCGTAGAAGAGCTGGGAAAGCCATGAAAGTTTAGTGTACTCCTCGCTTGAGGGCTTCGCAGTGAGGATTTCAGCGAACCCACAGGGTACTATGAAGGTTGCTGATTTGAATCCTAGGCGCAGTGTTCGCTGGAAGAAGGGTTCACTTATCAT
>CAYUTB010000039.1:4153-13633 GCA_964447425.1 uncultured Candidatus Bathyarchaeia archaeon | reverse complement strand
TAATCAACGAATCGCCGGATAACATCAGGGTCGATGAGTTGCTGCTCATCCAGGGATGGATCGATCTGGATCTTGTGGCTCGACAATAATAATAGGGTTTGAGCCCTTAGGCTCTGCGTGTTTATAGAAGGTATCTGGGCTCGCCTTTAATGGACTCGATGAGCTCAAGGGTCTCCTCGACTTCCTCATCGGTTCCCTCGACGAGAAGCCTTACTGCGCCCTCTGCCCCCGCGATGCCCCCTGCTGCGTACAGGTATGCGTCTACTCCTGTGAGGATGCCCAGTGCCTCGATCTCTGTGATGATGGTGCCAACGATTGGCCACATTCTTGGACCCTCATAGTCTTCTTCAGAAGCGATTAGGTGTAGCTCGGTGATGTCCTCGTATGTGCGTTTCTCCAAGCCGATAGGTATTATGAGGTTGACCTGTTTACCGATTATGTGCCCGATGACGTTACCGATTGTGGCTCCATCCATCCCCCCGATGAGGATTCCCGCCATGTTATCATCGTAGTTGAGGGCGTTTGCTCCTTTGATATATATGTCTCCCTTCTTTAGCTGTGGTGCGATGGTAACACGATCATACTGGCTGGCTACCTCACCCTTCATGAATACCACGTCCGGTATCTTTTCTGCCTGAGGCTTTGGATCCTTCTCAGGTTCCTTTGGGGTGGTTATTCCACTACGGTATGCCCGTTTATCGATTTTTTTACCCCATAGCTCTTCCAATACGTATGAGTTGGTGGTGCCTGTGGCTACTACTACGGTCCTGTTCTCCATAGCATCCTGCACCTCGGGAAGTGCAGCTACTGCTTTGGCGATCAGTCTCTTTGACTCCGCGACTGTGAGTACGAATTGACGTTTCATGGGATAAGGGAAGAGTCGCGAGTTTTTAAACCGATCATAAGCCCAAAAAGGAAGGTACGCTGATAGTTTCTCGTGTTCGCCGACGCCTTAAAACGAGCCCAGAGAAACTTGGAGGAATATGAGGAAGCGCTAGGTGACCCTGTTTCTGCTCAAAATGGGTTATTGGAGGTATTATTACGGGATTACTGTCAGACTGATGCCGGTGAATCTAAGGGTTTAGACCCGAGTTTCACGGTTGAAGAGTATAAGAAAAGTGTGCCGTTCACCGATTACAAAGAGCTTGAAACCCAATTAGAACGCGTAAGACGAGGGGATTACAAAGTATTACTGGTAGAGAAACCGATTACATGGGTCATGACCCGGGGAACCACGGGTAACTCCAAGATCATGCCGGTTACAGAGAAACATATGGCTCATCTAATAAAGGGAGGCGCACGCGCTGTGTTAAACACTGCGTTCAAAAGAGGTGGCTTAGAGACCCTTATGGGTGGAGTCCTCAACCTGCAGTTCCCAAGCAAAGCCCGGGTCATGGAAGTGGAGGGTGAGGAGCTGGTGTTTGGTTTTAGTAGCGGAACCTATGCTCGGCTTAACCCCATGATGGCTGGGCTTGGTCTCATACCGCGTCAGGAGGAGATCGATGAACTGGAGACTGGTTTATCAGTCTCGGATTGGGAGAAAAGATACGAGTATATCTATCAGAAGGCTAAGGATGAGAACATCATAACCATCATGGGTGTGGCGCCGATTCAGACTGGTTTTGCGCGATACGTGAAGAGGACGCATGGGGTCTATCCCCGGGAAATTTGGGGTATGAAGGTCCTATACACCACAAGCGTGGCGAAGATTCACTCCAAATACAAGCCGGCGCTACAGAAAATGTATGGAGACGTCTCTGTAGTCGAGATGTATACTGCAACGGAGGGGGCTTTTGGTCAACAGATGGATGACTACCCATACTGGAGACCAAACTATGACCTGTATTTATTCGAGGTAAAGACAGCGGATGGAGTAAAGATGCTCTATGAGTTAAAACGAGGGGAATGGGGGAAACTGATAGTATCAACGCCTATATTGCAGAGATACATGATAGGCGACCTCGTGGAGTCGATGGGTAACAACTATTTCAGGGTCTTTGGAAGGGACAAGCCCAGAACCGTTTTGGAGCACCAACTGTATAGGCTGGTTTATGGGTGGATGGTCTAAGGAATTGGGTTTTTACCGCGCTCAGTGACCCCTCGTAGGACAATCACCAAGCCGAGACCGATCAGCATGATAGCCCACCAGTCTTGCAGATTGTATGTAATTCCCACACCAATCAAAACTAGGATGCCGCCGCCGATCAGATAACCATAGCCATTGTCTACTGAGCCCGAGTCCTGCATCGCTAGCAACCCCCGGACAACCAGTATAGCGCCGATACCCATGAGGAAGTAGCCCCCGAAATCAGCTGATCTAATAATGTTCTGATTGCTGAGCAACAAGAGTGTTCCTAGCCAAGTTACGATGAGACCGCCGATGATGGGCCCGTATTTGTCTTCTTCTCCCTTCTCGCCCTTTTCATTTTTTTCATCTTTCTCGTCTTTCTCGTCTTTCTCGTTACGTCTATTGACTCTTCGATAGACTACGCCTTCTTTGAGGGGCGCTTGGCATTTTGTGCAATAGTCAGCGTCCTCACTTACCTCTTTCCCGCATTTTGGACAGTAGGGCATATATTCACCTAAAGAAGACAGGTTAGGAGTTTATATTAAACGTTCTTAGGATTAGGGGTTGCTACAAAATACATCAATACTGTAGCGAGAAGAGATAGCCCCGCAACTGCGTACCATCCAACAGTGTAACTGCTGGTAGTGTCACGTACATAGCCCAAGAGGAAGGGTAACACGAGGGCGCCTAATGAGGCGAAGGTATTGTTTATACCTGATATGCTGCCTGCGGTCTCGGCTCCGAATAGCCCGGGGATTATGCTGAAGGCGGGACTTCGTGTGAAGTTGATGACCCAGCCCAGCAAGAAAACAAGCACGTATAGCACCGGGTTCCCGAGACCAAATGTAAACAAAAGAATGAAGACCATCAAAGAGAAGAAACCAACCATCAGGACGCGTTTCTCCCCGAATCGGTCAGCCACAATACCACCGGCGGGGTTTGATAAAATACCCGCAAAGTTAAGCAGGGACATCGCCCCACTTGTCGCTACAACGCTGAGCCCATATTCCTCTCTTAGAACCAGAGGCATCCAAGCGATAAACGTGTAATAAGCACCCAACCGGATGAACTGAACAAAACTCAGATACCAGAAACTAGGCGCACGCACAGGGAGGTCTCTAAGATTCATTTTCCTACCAATCTCACCTTCACGATCCTTTAGGAAATAGAAAATAACCAAAGCAGATAAGACCCCAAACAAACCCATAACCTTGAGACTGCCCCTCCAACTCATTGAAACACTGAGCAGGGGCACGACCCACGCGGCGGCTATCATACCACTGCTTCCACCAATGTTTAGTAAACCGAGGGCGGTGCCGCGTTCCTCAGAGTTAAACCAGCTTGATACCAGTTTAACCCCGGGTACAAATATCCCTGCTCCGAGAAGCCCCGATAGAAACCGGAAGACCACCGCGACTATGATGTTGCTACTGTACCCGAAGAGAAGAGTTGAAAGACTAATTCCTAGAACACTCAAGCTCATAGCGCGTCTGCTGCCATACCTATCAGAGAGTATTCCCCAAGGAATCTGTCCAAGGGTGTAGCCGACGAAGTAGCCGGACATGAGTGCTCCAGCCCAAGTATAGTTAAGGACTAACTCGGATTTGATCTCATCAAGCACATTGGTATAAGAGGTATTCATGATGCTGAGGGTCGCCAAACCGAGAAAGCCACCGAATATGATACCCGGTTTCCTCAATACGCTTCTCAGACCCATAACTTAACCACGGATGGGAACGTCTAGCTGGTTTTAAAATTTGCCTAAAAAGTATAGATAGAAAATAGGGGGTGGATTAAATGATAATCCTGCCGCTCTCGTCAGACTTTAGGAGGCTCTCCCAGCGTCCAGTCGTGAACTCCTGAACCTCATTGATCTCTGCATCAGTCATGTGGCGGAACCTTGCCTGTGGCTTTAGGTACTCGCTAACTGGCTTGAGCTCCTTTGGCTTGTAGTTCAGCTTGAACTTTTGACCATACTCGATCTCCATCAGTGGCCAGACACCTGTCTGTACACCTGCCCTGGCGACCTCGATGGTCTTAGCTGGATCAAATCTCCATCCAACGGGACAAGGAGCCTGAATGATCAACATCCTGAAGCCCACGATCTCCTTGGCGTAGTTCACCTTGGCGATCAAGTCCTCTGGATATCCAACACTCGCAGTACCTACATATGGTACGTAGTGTGCTGCGAAGATGAATGGGATGTTCTTCTTCTGAGTTGCCTTGCCCCTACTCTTAACGCCAACAGGTGTTGTGCTGGTCATTGAGTACTTGGGGGTTGCACTGCTCCTCTGGTTACCCGTGTTCATGTAGGCCTCATTGTCCTTTGTGATGACAAAGACGTTCTCGTTTCTCTCAGCTGCTCCGGATAGACCCTGGAAGCCGATGTCGTAGGTACCGCCGTCTCCGAAGAAGGCGACAGCCTTAACATCTGACCTGCCGATTGCTGCTAGTCCGTGTGCAGTTCCTGTGAGAAGAGCGCCTCCACCCTCAAAGACGGTTCCTGATTGAGGTGTCTTGGTAACGCTGTCTGGACAGCATGGAATTGTGTGCCTGATAACGTTTGGACCAAGAGCTTTGAAGGCTAGCCTTGCCGCTAGAGCTGCACCACAGCCCTGACATGCACTGCCTGGGGTGATGGTCATTTCGCTCATTGGGATTTGTGCCCTTGTGATTCTTTCACTCATTGTGTTTTTCTCCTTTTGGCTCCTCTTAAACCCATGTTACTGGGTCTTCTTTTCCGCCCTTGGCTGCGCTGAGGATCTTGTCTCCGATCATCTCGAAGTCATGTGTACGAACCTCTTTACCGCCAAGTCCTGCGTGGAACTGTAGTATCTTGGGTTTTTCCTCTTGCTCGTAGAGTACTTCCCTGAGCTTACTGTAGACTGGACCACCCTTGCCTGGACAGATGCTTCTATCAACAACTGCGATACCGTCTAGTTTCTTCGCCCATTCCTGGAAGTCCTTCACTGGGAATGGTAGGAAGCTCCTGAGCTTTATGAGACCCACTTTCTTGCCCTCTTTCTGCATCTTCTCGACCGCTGCCTTGCAAGTACCTGCGATTGTACCCATTGCGATGATTGCGCAATCTGCGTCCTCCATCATGTAGGGTTCAATCATTCCGTTGCCATAGCGGCGTCCGAACTGCTTCTCGAAGCTGTCCATGGTATCCTTCAAGATGTCCTCGATTCCGAGGATTGCATCGTGGTGGATCTTCCATGGCATCTGTGGGTCGCCTCCGCCCCAGCCCCTGCCAAAGACCTCTGGGTCTACCTCGTCTGGGAGGATGCTTGGCATTGGCTTGTTTGGTGGTAGCCACTCATCGACGAGTGACTGCTCTGGGATCTCTACTGGCTCAGCTGTGTAGCTAAGAACATATCCGTCGTAACCGACTGCGACAGGGATCCTGACTCTTGGGTCCTCTGCGACCTTGTAGGCCATGAGGATGCTGTCAAGAACTTCCTGTGCGTGCTCTACGTACCAGTGACTCCAGCCGGTCCACTGCTGACTCATTAAGTCGCTGTGGTCTGGCTGCATGCCCTTGTAGCTCCTGTGGACTACTGCCATGACTACGGGTAGCCTTGCGCTGCCTGTGGTCTGCATTGGGTGGTGCATGTAAAGTAGGCCTGGTCCGCTTGTACACGTGAAGGTTCTTGCACCTACACGGCTAGCTCCCTGCACTACTACTTGGCTGCTGAGCTCGCCTTCTACGTTTACGAAGTCGAAGTCCCACTCGCCTTTAGCATGCATCTCTGAGAGGTACTGTGTGATTGTTGTCTGTGGTGTGATTGGGAACGCGCTAGCGACCTGTACACGTGCAAGCTTGCACGCTGTAGCGGCTGCCTTGTTTCCTACCATTACTTCATATGACATTTTTATGCCTCCACTCTTACCATTTCGATTGCGTTGACTGGGCACTCGTTTGCACAGAGTCCGCAGCCCTTACAGGCATTGTATCTGAAAGATGGCTTTTTGGTCTCCTCGTCCCACTCGATAGCGGTCTCGGGACAGAATAGCCAGCAGTTCTTGCAGCCGATGCATTTGTCAACATCAACCTCGGGTGTGAATACCCTCCAACTGGATACGTCTTTTAGTACACCGTAGCCGCCGACGTGTAGGTCGGTTTTTACCTCTGGTGCAGTCTTGACAGTTGCCTGAACTGGTCCCTTGACCTCAGCATAGCTTCTCTTTACAGCCGCGATGTTCATCTCGCCGAGTCTGCCTGGGAAGTTCTTCTTGATAGCCTTCTCAATGGACTCAACCTTAACTACTCCAGTGATCTTCGCGAATGCGCCTAGGATGGCTGTGTTCGTGATTGGCCTACCGAGCGTCTCAAGGGCAATAGTTGTAGCGTCAACGGTTGCGACTTTGAAGTCTCCGCCTAGCTTTACATCCTCAGGATTGTCAGCTGTGTTCAGGAGGACGAGTCCACCTGCTTTCAGGTTGTCAACGACAGCCTGTTGTTTTGCGATAAGGGGGTCGAGAACCACGCTGATGTCTGGGTTGTGGACTAGCTCCCTTTCCCTGACACGCTGGTTATCGATTCTAACGAAAGCAGTAAGTGGCGCTCCACGGCGTTCTGTACCGTACATTGGGATAGCCTGGGAATACTGTCCTTCCTCGTAAGCGGCAATGGCGATAATCCTTGAAGCAGTTACTGCTCCTTGACCGCCCCTGCCGTGAAACCTAATTTCGATCAAAGTTTTCCCTCTTGTGAATCGTTACACTACTCCCTTACGGTTATTAAGAATAACGATTTCACAGAAAACGATCTCTACAGACATTTAAAGCATTCTAAGCTGCTGTAGTATCGTACTTACTCTAATTTTTGTCACTTATATGTGAGATAAAGCAATGTATGATTAACTAACGCTTAAATCGTACAATGCAATAAAGCACTGGAATTAATTATGATGGCGGAGAGGGA
The DNA here is from genome assembly GCA_964447425.1 of uncultured Candidatus Bathyarchaeia archaeon. Lineage (GTDB taxonomy): Archaea > Thermoproteota > Bathyarchaeia > TCS64 > TCS64 > RBG-16-57-9. The sequence continues at coordinate 6,638 of CAYUTB010000039.1, read as the reverse complement.
GCTGGGCTTCCGCAAGATGCTTGAGAAAAGCATCGTCGAGAACATAAAGATAGAGCATCAAGTTGTTCTCAAAGGACAGTACCAGAAAGCATACGACTTGCTAAGAGACAGCTTAGACACAGGAATCACACCATGCCTCGTCGGACCCCCGGGAGTAGGAAAAAGCCTGCTGGCACGAAAAGTCGCGGAGGACACTGGGAGAAGCTTCCATGAGGTCTTCTTTGACGAGAACGTTACACCAAGCCGGCTAATAGGCAGCTTCGACCCGGCCCTTGTCGTCAGAAATGGACGCAATATCAGCAGCTTCGAACCGGGTCCACTCATCAGGGCTATGGTTGAGGGAGGTTTATTCGTCGCTCAGGAGCTGAACAGGGCTACAGAGTTCTGCCAGAACAGCTTGATCGCTCCACTTGAAGAACGGCACTACCACTTGTTCCCAATCGGTATGGTGAAGGCGCATCAGGACTTTGCCTTCGTGGCTACCCAGAACCCCATCGAGACAGCGGGGACTTATAGGCTGAGCAAGGTGCTTGTCGACCGTATGGGAAGCTGGATCAGGTTAAGCTACCCAGACAAAGAGACCGAGATGGAGATCATCATAGAAAATACGCCAGCATTCAGTCTACCCGAGAGCGCCCTAGACAAGATCTACGATATAGTTAACGAGACCCGCCACCTTCCCAGCTTGGAGATCCCTGCGTCGCCCCGTTCAGGTATATTCCTCACGAAGCTCGTAAACAAGTATATTGCACGGTTTGATGGTGAGGACGCTGCAATCAGGTTCTTCGCGCCAGCGGTGCTGAGCAAGGAGATGCGGGTTAAGGACGAGGGTAAAACCGTTAATATGATCATTGAGGAGTTAGTTGAGAAGAGGCTGGCGTAGGTGTCGGAAAACGTCTCTATGACTTACCCTTTCCGATACGCCCACTGGTTTATTCCCGAATTTATACAACGAATGCGGTTTAACAGGGAATGCGAGGAAAAGCCTAGCCCTAGACAGGGTATCAACATGGGGAAGATACTTCTCCCCCCATACCTCAGGCAAGGTCACCTCACTTTTAATGACCTGATAAACGCCGCGATCATAACGAGTCACGTCGAGAGTCAACATATCGCTGAGAAGATAGCGGCAGAGCTCTTGGTTAATGTTAACCCAGAGGACCCTTTGCCTGTACCGGATAACAGTGGCGACGATTTCCTGAGCCTGTTAAAGCAGCACGCCGATGATCAGGTGACGGTCTCTCCTTATGGGAAGGGGCTTGAAAACGAGTTGGGGATGGCTGCGCAGGACAGTGATTATCAGTTTAAGAACTATATGAACAAGCCCGATATCGGTGTTGGACCCGGTGAGGATGAGATCATCAAGACCGGTATCAAATACTTGAAGGGAATAAAGAAAGAGGAAACCCGGAAAGTACTCCAAGAGCTTCTTAAGGAGAAGCTGCTCAAACTCGGTAGAGAGTTTGAGAGGAAAGAGGACTGGAATAAGAGCAGGAACCTCATGCCCTACCAACCCGGAGAAGACACTGACCTCATCGATGAGGAGAGAAGCCTGGATAACATTCTCGATCTGGGTCGCAGTATTGATGATATTCGGTGGGATGATTTCTTGATGAGGCAGCGTGAGAAGCAGAAGCGCCACATTGTCTTCGTACTGGATATCAGTAACACCATGTTCTATGATCTTGAGGGCTTGAACAGCATCACATACAGCATAATGAGTATGGTGCCACTTCTATGGGGTCTCAGACGGGAAAAATACGCGTTAACGCTGTACGAGTCCAACAGCCACATTGTGAAGGATTTCTATGAGGAAATAGATGTAATGCCTATTCTTGAGGACCTCATATCGATGATGTTCTGCAGCACCACCGAGATGGAGAAAAGGTACTGCAGTGGATTCACCAGCATGACCTGGGGTGGAACCGTTCCCGGTAAGAGCCTCCAGTGGGCATACGATGAGATCACAGACATCAATGACCGCAGCGACCGTATGGTCTTCATATTCAGCGACTTCGTGTTAACCCAGCCCGGTGAGGAGACTCAGCAGAACACCGAGAATTATCAGATCCTTGAGAAAATGCTGGATCAAGGTGTACGGGTCTGTGCCTGTGTATCCCCGTTGGCGAGAAAATCCATCTTCAAGCCATACACTAATAGATCTCTAAGTGACATGAAGAAACTGGGGATCTTTATGGCTGATACCTATAGACCAAGCAGCTTCCTCGATCAGGCTAACGATTTTATCTCTGAGGCTTAACCTCAAGCGACGATAAAACTCTCTCATTTCTTGAGAGTATCTTTCTCAGCCAGCCATCACGATTTTTCGTTGTTATTCTTATTATATTATAATAACTTATTTCATATATTATTATAATAGGGGATTACTCTCACATTGCAGCGATAATCAAAGTGATTTTCTCACAGGTTGATGATAAATTCATGTCACCATAAACTGGGAAATAGATTGTTTTTGTGTGAAGAA
>CAYUTB010000039.1:0-4053 GCA_964447425.1 uncultured Candidatus Bathyarchaeia archaeon | reverse complement strand
TGACTCACCCGGGTCCCCATGGGTGTGTTCGCTTCGACTGTCATGGTCTTGACGCCCTTGTTCTGGGCTATCTGTAGAAGACGTTGGGTGCGCCTCCTGTGTTGTTGATGAAAATCCGTTGAAAGCAATACGTATTCAATGCGTGTGGCTTCCCCGTATACAGCTGCCTCCACCTCATCGAGTGAAAATAACAGCGAATCTATGCCCTCCGGTGAACCCAGCCTCTTCTCAAGAACACCCATAACCCGTTTACTATCCTCGCGGGATGCCTGTTCTATGGTTCTCTGTAACCCGGATTTCTCTATTAACTTCATCACGGCTTCTATGTTCTCGGCTGAGCCCTCCACATATTCAAGGGTGACTCTGTTCAGCTCGTATCCTCCTATGAGCCACCGCTGATGTTTCTCGATGTGTTCATAGAATCGTTTCCAGTTTTTATCATCCGGTGAGGCTATGAGCACTGTTTTCACACCCTGTTTTATGTTGGGGCGGAGCAGGTCGATCAGTGCCTCGTAGAAGTTGTAGCTACTGGATTCCTGTTTGATGACTGTGTCCGGTTTTATGGATTGGCTGTAGATGTTCCATATGCTCGCCCGGCGTTCCTCTAACCCTATGAGAACCGCTACAGGGTATCCCCTGATTTTTCTACTCCTAGACACACAACATTTGACACGGTGCCCAGTTTAAGGATTAGGCTCCCGTGTCATCAGGTACCCGAAGGGCAGGATCATCAAAGACACCCCTACGAGAAGCGAGTATAGAGTATACGCCGAATAGGTGTCCGCTATTGCTCCGCCTATCAGTGGACCTAGGCACATGCCGACTCCGTATATGGCTTCATGCATACCCATGGCGGTTCCCCTGAGTCTTTCTGGTGTTCTTTTGCTGATGTAATCCAGCACTATTGGTGTCATTATCCCTGAGCCTGCGCCGTAGAATGCTAGGGGTACGCCGAATCCGAGGGCTGTTTGACCTGTTCTTACGAGGTACATTGAGGCTGCTAGTAGGCTGGATGCGGCTAGTAGGCTGCGCCATGTTCCCCATTTTACGAGGCGTTCGAGGTTGAAGAAGAGGGTTCCTCGTATGCCGTTTGTTATTGTGAGTAGTAGTCCGATGAGGGCGGCGGTTAGTCCCACGGTCTTCATGTGTCCCGGTATTATCGCCATGTATATTCCGAGTACCAGTGTGAAGGGTATGAGGGTGAGGTAGCTCAGTGTTAATGGCTTTAACTCGTTTAGACTTGTCTTCTCGTGGCTTACCGGTCTCCGTAGCTCTATTCTGCCCCTGATCTTTAACAGGATTAACGCGAGGCTGATCATGATGACTCCTGCTGAGGCGAGGAAGAATGTGTCGTAGCTGTATCTGCTGGATATGATGCCTCCGAGGTAGGGTCCAACTGTGAATCCCAGTATCCATGAGAGGTTGTATCTTCCCAGCGACTTTGTGAGCTCTTCTCTGGGGCTTATCTCAGCCGTTAGGGTGCTGGCTGTTACCCAGAAGCTGGCGGATGCTGCGCCAAGTAATCCTCTTACCAATAATATCTGGGGCAATGTGTCGGCGTATGAGAACAACACCATCACCATTCCTCCAAATACTGTGAACCCGGTGTATAGCCTGATCTTCTCATGTCTGTCCAGGGTGTACCCGCATGCGAGGGTGATGACCGTGTAGACTACGTTTCCGACGGCGCCGATCAAACCCAGATCCGTGTATGTTGCCCCAAGGGTCTCGGCGTAGACGGGCAGCAGAAAGGTGCATGTGCCGAGCCCAGTGGCTGTGAAAAATATGGTTGCGTACAGCACGCGTAGTATGCTGAGGCGCTCGGCGTTTTCCATAAAAACTGGATACGCCTCATGGGGTTTTGAAGCTATGGATTAGATGTGTGCGAGGGTCTTGATGTTGTCGTGGAATATCTTCTGTATGTCTTCGTCTTTGATGACGCCGTCTGCTTTGAGCTCCATGCATGCCTGTACCTGTGCCTCCAGGATGTTTATTCTCCAGCCTCGTGGGAAGAAGGTGCTGTCGGTTCCGAAGAGTATCTTGTGGCTTCCACCGGCTTGTATGGCTTTTCTGAATATCATCTTGAGGTCTAGGTCGTAGGGCAGGTACTTCATCCAGCTGTTGCTGCCGCTGCTGTCCATGTAGACGTTGTCTGTCTGGTACTGCATCAGCAGAACCTCTCTGAACCAGCCGGCTCCGAAGTGGGCGATCACGAAGTTGAGCTCCGGGAAATCCCTGCTGGGCACCTGGATGTCTATGGGGTTGCCGTTTCTGAGGTCGGCTTGTCCCCCGATGGTGATGCCGAAGTGTAGGAAGACCAGCATGTTGTTGCGTTTACAAGCCTCGTAGACCGGGTAGCAGGGCTCGTCGTAGACCTTGAGGTCTCGCCAGCTGCTGGGGTAGAGCTTTATTCCTTTGAAGCCGTCATGTGCTGCCTGTTCGACTCGTTGAGCCGCGTCTGAGTCGGCTGGGTTGATGTTGGCGTAGCCGATGAATCTGCCGGGGAACCGCTTCATGGTCTCCTTGAACTCATCGTATGCCTCTGGTCCCACCATTACCCCCATGGTCTCGACGCCGTATCTGTCCAGCTCGTTTACCCATTTCTGGGCGGTGTCCCAGTTCTCATCTGGAAGCTCGATGCTGGTCATGTCGGTGCGTGTCTTTGTGCGGTTCGCGAAGCTCTCCATGGTTCTGCCTCGCTGAGCCCAGTTCTGCATCGTGTTTACGTTGAAGTAGTGTGCGTGTGCGTCGATTACTGGTATCCCTAGTTTGCTCAACAAATTTATTCTCTCAAAGATGAGACGGGGTGGATTATATTCCCTGCGTTAATCACGCCTATAATGGAGCAGTGCACTGGCTGTCAGAGCCACGAGAATGGACGCTACCGGGAACCCGGGGATACTATCCGTCAGGGTCTTTATCTCAACATCTATTCCACTTGATCCCGTGTCCTCTCCAGTCGTATCATCTGTGCTGGGCGGTGTTACCTCGGGTGCCTTCATCACAGTATACGTTTTTTCGATCTGCGCTTCCTCAATGTAGCCTCGGCTCTGGTTGACCAGTGTAGGTAACATAGTCATTCTAACCGTCCAGAGCCCTTCATAGCTTGCCATGATGGTCATGGTGTATGTGCTATCCGAGTACATGTTGATGGGTACTGTGTTTGCTTGGTCTCCATACGTGATGACTGTGACATCGATGGGTTGTCCGGGCAGATTGGGGTAGACCGTGAAGTTCAGGGTCATCTGCTGGTCTTTCACCGGTGTATCGTTGCTGAAGGTCATCTCCAGCGTTGGCTCTCTGTAGTACATGTTGCACTGGGTGACTAGGTTGACAGTGTAGGATGTCAATAGGTCGGATTGTATTGTGAAGTCCTCGGTGTCACCGGCGTTAAACTGGGCGTAGTTGTTTACCCCATAGCTCTGTATGTCCCAGATTTCGCCGTTATAGTTGTAGAATGTGGCTATTATCTCGGCTTCGTATAGGTTGATGTTGGGGTGGGTGTTTGATACTGTGCCCGTTACTCCGCCGTTGAATACCTCTGAGATGTCTGTGAGCTCGATGTAGGGAAAGTTGGACTCCTCTGTCCGCTCGTAGCTCTTGATCTTTATCTCTTCCCTGTAGACCTGTGGCGGTTTTGTGCTTATGACCAAGAACGGCGCCTTTGTGCCTGCGTCTATTCTTGTTGGTCGTACCATGGCGGTCTGGGTGTCGATGACTGCGTCTGATTGGTCATAGGTGGTTACCTCTACTATTACGTTCTTTATGTTGTATAGCTGGGTGTTGCTTACCTCACCGTACACATAGTAGCCGTAGTTTGGGATTATCCGTCCCTTTCCGGTGACTGTGGCCTCGCCCAATGTTATGATGTCTTTTATGGGGGCTGAGGCGGATGCGGTTTGCACCATTATCAGCGATAATGTTATGAGGGTTAAGGCTAGGGTCTTCGATTTCATACGGGGTCAATGTGATCATTCAATAAAAATCACCCGCTGGGTGTAACATTTATCCTAGACCCGTCTTTATGAGTTGAGATGTTCACCGAGGAAAAAC
>CAYUTB010000038.1:0-19291 GCA_964447425.1 uncultured Candidatus Bathyarchaeia archaeon | reverse complement strand
ATCAGGCTAACGTTTAACGCCTCGTAGAGCTCATCGTCGCTTGCCCCCAGCTGGATCAACCTGATGATGTGATATGTGACACAGTCATCACACTTCAAGACCATGCTGGTGGTTAACCCCATATACTCCAGCGTCTTCTCATCAAGCTTACCCGGCTCATATGCCCTGCTATCTAGTGCCCAGAAACGTTTCAAGCCAAGGTGACCGCAGTTTGTGATTCGTTCATTCATCTTATGCCTGAACTCATTGTACTGAATAAGGTCCTTCATAAACCAAAAAACGGGGAACCAGCGTATAAGATGTGGCTTCCTATGGGAGGAAATTTATTCCAGAGCATCTATTCAAGCGATACAATGACCCTGATCAAGGAAGGAGACGAGATATACCTCGTACTGGATGCACGCAGAAACTACAAGGTACTGGTGGAGCAGGAAAAACAGTTCCACACCCACAAAGGATTCATCGAACTAGGCTCACTCATAGGACAACCATACGGAATAACAGTAACCAGCAGCCTCGGTATCAGCTTCTACGTCTTAAAGCCACTGATCAGGGACCGTGTGCTCAAGACCGATCGCCATACACAGGTACTCTACCCCAAAGACATCAGCTATATTCTATTCCAGCTGGGCATCGGACCCGGAAGCACAGTGGTTGAAGCAGGAACCGGCAGCGGAGCACTCACCATGGCACTAGCCAATGCGGTGAGACCCGATGGCAAAATATACAGCTACGATATCAGTGAAAAACATCAGAACACTGCCGCGAAAAACATCCTTCGCTCAGGACTCATGCCATACGTTGACCTAGGGATAATCGACATAACCGAGGGAATACCAAAGGAAGACGTGGACGCAGTGATACTGGATATGGCTACTCCATGGCAGGTAATACAGCACGCGTGGAAGGCGCTAGCCGGTAGCGGAGTATTCCTATCCTTCAGCCCCACCATAGAGCAGGTCATGAAGACGACAGAGGAGCTAAACAATCACCCCTTTATCGAGATAGAGACAGTGGAGCTAATACTGAGGGAGATCACCGTGGCGCCAAACAAGACCCGGCCAAAGACCCAGATGATCGGGCACTCAGGGTACCTCACATCCGCCCGCAAGGTAACACGACTTCTAGAATAACTTATCCACCCAAAGCCAATAACATGGCTATGGATCTGGTTAAACCCAAAAAATTATGTGAAGGAGATAATCTGCTTATCGTGGCTCCAGCCAGCAACATGGATGGAGTGCCGGAAGAGGCGATAAAACGAGGCATCAAGAACCTTGAAGAGATCGGCTTCAACGTCGAGATTCATCCTAGCTGTAAAGGAAACTACAAGAGCACATCGGGTCCACCAGATAAACGCGCTGAAGTCTTGATGAATGCCTTCAGGGATGACTCGGTTGATGGGATAATGTGTTTCTGGGGCGGCTGGAACAGCAACGACATACTGGGCTTCATCGACTGGAGCATTCTCAGGAATAACCCCAAGGTCTTCATCGGCTATAGCGACATCACATTCCTAAACACAGTCATCTATGAGAAGGCGGGACTGGTCAATTTTCAGGGACCAGCATTCATAACATTCACACATGACTTCCTGATGCCATGGGAGATCGAGGTCTTCAAAGATGTACTCATGAAACCCACGCCAAGATACACGTTAACAGCCTCACCAACCTACATCGATGACCCGTTATTCTTCATGCACCCCGAGAAACCAGTCGAGGAAAAACATAATCAGGGTTGGAAGATCATCAATGCTGGCACTGCTGAGGGTAGACTCATCGGCGGACACATTGGTACTTTTCTCACATTAGCCGGTACAGAATATTGGCCAGATCTTGAGGGCAGGCTTCTCTTCTTGGAGGAAGATGAAAGCGGTAATCCTAAGAATTTCAGACGCCTCTTCAGGCAGTTAGATCAGATTGGCGCCCTTGATGTTATCAATGGGTTACTCATTGGCAGAGTCCCCGATGTAGCTGGCTTGAAGGATGATCTCTCTGTTGGCTCCCTCGTAGATGATATACTGGATGGAAGAGACTACCCCATTGTCGCCAAAATGGATATCGGACACACTAACCCGATCGCTACGATTCCAATCGGTATCAAAGCAGAGATCTCTACCCAGAAAAAGACGTTAACGTTTATGGAGCCATGTGTGCGATAAAATATGGATCAATAATCTATTAAACGCGATTTTTTTAGGCTTATTTTACTTATTATTGGCTGAAATCGAGTTATTCTCACCAAATGTAAGAATAGTCTTTTAAATTTGTTCAAAGCCCCCTTAAAATAGGGCTGGCTAGTGGGCGCTAGGCTCCCAAGGAACAGTAAGGAAATCCGATGAAGTATTGGGCTACCGGAGCGGGTTTCCCCAACGGTAACAAGGGACGACAGCTTACCACTGCCACGCTCCGCTTTTCTCATATCTGTCTTGACAGACATATAAAACCTCGGAGCATCTAAAATGGATTCATTGGATTAAACCAACCCCCCAGATCATTGTGTAAGTTTATCGTTTCTATACAAAAAACAGGGTTGTGCATATTGGATGATTTTTTGCCAGATTCATGTTGCTTGTATGAGTTAAAATTACGCTCTTATTTTGATTTGAGGCTTTATATGATTACATGATCGTGTTAAGATTATGAATTATCATCACAATATGACAGTTTCCGTATTAAACCTCCCTGTACCTATGAAAAATGTTTGAGGGTAACTGATTTAGATTCATGAAGAGAATCATACATGATACATATGGAGAAACGCTCAATCGAGCTCATGAAGAAGATGATGGACGCATTTGGGCCATCAGGATTCGAACGAGAGATAAACAAACTCGTAAAAAAAGAAGTAGAACCATACACCGACGAGATCCTTACAGATAAACTGGGAACCCTCGCATTCACACTGGAAGGAGAAGGACCAAAAGTACTCCTCGCGGGACACACGGATGAGGTGGGATTCATCATCTCATCCATCACAGACAACGGCTACCTCACATTCAACCAGCTCGGAGGCTGGTGGGACCAAGTCCTACTCGCACAGAAAGTAATAGTCAGGGGTAAGAAAGGAGACATCATAGGAATAATCGCCTCAAAGCCACCACACATATTGCCCATGGAGGACAGGAAGAAGGTGGTCGAGATGAAGGACATGTTCATCGATGTCGGGGCGTCATCGATGGAGGAGGTTGAGGAGGCTGGGATCAGGATCGGTGACCCTGTTGTTCCATGGAGCCCCTTTGAGATTATTCGTGAGGGAAAGGTAGCCATGGGTAAGGCGTTTGATGATAGGATCGGTACTTTTGTGATCATGGAGGCTATGCGTAGAATCAAAGAACAGGGAATAGCCCACCCAAACAAGATCATTGGGGCAGCCACGGTTCAAGAGGAGGTTGGCCTGAGAGGCGCTCAGACCATCGCCCAGACAGTGAACCCTGATGTCTCTATCGTGTTGGAAGTGGATATAGCGGGTGATGTTCCCGGGATCAAGCCATCTGAGGCGCCCACCAAGATGGGGGGAGGACCCGGGCTGGGAACATATGATAGGAGCATGATACCAAATCAGCCCTTCAAGGAGATGGTGATCGATACTGCTAAGCTGGCTCAGATTCCACTTCAGTTAAGTCAGATGGCTGGAGGTGGAACAGATGCGGGTAGGATTCATGTTAATGCGTCTGGTTGCCCCACGGTTGTGCTCACAGTACCGACGAGACATATTCACAGCCACGTAGGGTTGCTGAGCCTGAAAGACACCGAGAACGCCATCAGGTTACTGGTTGAGCTTTTGCGGAAGCTTGACTGGGAGACCGTCAATAGCTTCACAGAATTTTAATCCTCTTTTTTGGTTTCTGATTCTATGAATTTTGTCCAGTCTACCCTGAGCATTGCGTATATGATTATTATGAGTAGACCAGTTGAAGCGAATCCACCTAACCAGCCGCTTGAGGCAAAGATGTCCTTGATTATTGAGTAGCTGTATCTTCCAGCGTAAGCCACAGCTGTACACATGAGAAACTTGCCCGCAAACATGGCGAGCATCGCCTTCTTCAGATCATATCGAATCATACCCAGAGGAATCAGGATAAGATCATCAGGCAACGGTAAAACAGCGAATAAGAAGATCACAGCCATACCATGTCTCTGCACGAGCAACTTAGCGGTCTCAAGCTGTTTTCCATACTTTTCATCAAACATACGTCTTCCTCCGCGTCCGATGAGGTATGCACTGAATTCCCCGATGGTTGAACCTATTCCACATGCCAAGCCAAGTAAAAGCGGGTTAAGTGTAGCTCCGAAGGCGTAGATGGTGATAACGAATGGTACAGGGAAGAAGATTGTGAAGTTCCCGAATACTGATATCAGGAAAGCACCAAAGTATCCATATGTAGTTACAAGATTACTCATCCAAGTCCAGATATCAACCAATCAAGCTTCACCGTTATAATAGAACAGCTTCCTTGAACTAACTGTTAAACATTTTCAGTAAACAGCATCGGTTTATCAAAAGCCCCGTCGATCCCTTAACTATGACTTTTAAGGACTTAGCAGATCCAAGCGCAAAAACATGTTTCATGCTAACAAATGAGGCTGTTGCGCGTGCAGTACTAGAATCAGATGTCAAGGTTACAGCATTCTATCCGGGTAGTCCAACCAGTGAGATCCTTGACGCACTCTACTTGTTGAGCGCCGAGTACCCAGACCTCAAAATGGAGGTAAGCAGCAACGAGAAAGTAGCATTGGAGACAGTTGCAGGCGCCAGCATGGCGGGCGCACGCAGCTTCACAAGCATGAAGAGCGTAGGACTCAACGTAGCCAGCGACAGCTTCTATAGCCTGGGATACGTCGGCGTAAACGCTGGATGTGTGCTATTATTTGCTGATGATCCGCATGCGCACAGCAGCCAGAGCGAGCAGGATGGAAGATACTTTGCCCCGACTGGGCACGTGCCCATGCTTGAGCCCAGTACGCCACAGGAGGCTTATGAGATGACAAAATATGCCTTTGAGTTATCCGAGAAATACAGGATACTCACCATGATCAGAACCACCACCCGGGTGAACCATCAGAGTACGGCGGTGAAAATCGGGAAAGTGGAGAGAACACCATTCGAGAAGAAGAACTGGAAAGATGTGAAAGCCCAGTACTTCACTCTGGGCGCTACTGCGCGCAAACTGAAGGGTGAGGCGCTCGATAAGCTTGTAAAGATAGAGCAGGACTTTGAGAAGAGCCCATTCAACAAGGTTGTGATGGGGGAAGGAAAGATCGGCGTCATCACAAATGGGGTGAATTACCTTCACACCCTTGAGGCAGCAAAACTGCTCGATGTTAAACCCCATATACTGAAACTTGGTACACTGTATCCTTTGCCGAGGGAAATCATCTCAAACTTCATAGAGGATCTGGATGCAGTCGTGGTAATTGAGGAACTCTTGCCCTATCTAGAGGACCAGATAACCGCCATCGCAAAGACATCAAACCCAACAATTGAGATATTGGGGAAACACAGCGGAGACCTGCCAACAGTAGGCGAGTACAACACAGCCATTGTAACTGATGTACTATCAAAAATATACAAACGGGAGGCTCCAGTGAACTTCACAAAGTTGCTGGATAAGGCAAATGAGTTGAAATCCATCCTACCAACAAGATTGCCCACCTTCTGCCCCGGTTGCCCCCACAGGGGAACCATGTGGAGCGTACAGCAGGCGATCAAGGGAATGAATTATGTCATCAACAACGACATCGGCTGCTACAGCATGCTGCTCATGGAGCCATACAGCCTCACAGACAGCGTGCTCGCCATGGGTGCCAGTCAGGGACTCAGCAGCGGAATGCAGCATGTACTAAACGACAGAGTAATCAGCTTCCTCGGGGACAGCACGTTCTTCCACGCTGCATTACCGGGAATAGTGAACGCCATCCATAACAAACACGACTACACAGTAATCATTCTCGATAACAGCGTAACAGCCATGACGGGGCAGCAGCCCAACCCGGGAAGCGACTTCGGCGCTGCGCCTGTTGAGGAACTCAACATCGAGGCGGTTCTCCGAGGATTCGGCGTCAAGAACATCACAGTCATCAATGCGTTTGAGCCCAAATCAAACGTGGATGCGATCAAACATGCGATTGAGCAGCCGGGTTTCAGCGCGGTCATTAGTGTTGGGCCATGCGCTCTATATAATGATAGAAAGCGGAGAAGAGACAGGGTTTCCATCATACCTAATACCGTAAGTATGGAGGAGTGTAAGACAATCTATGCCTGTATCAGGGATTTCTACTGTCCAGCGATACAGTTGGATATGGGGACAAGGCAGGCAAACATACAACAAGACCTATGCAATGGATGCGGAAACTGCGCCCGACTATGTCCTCGCGCAGCCATAGCGTCCACGGGGGGTGTTCAGTGATGACTTACAATATTTTACTAGCAGGAGTAGGTGGACAGGGATTGATGCTATTATCTGCTGTGCTGGGTGAAGCCTGCGTCGCGTCAGGTACACAGGTTGTGACACAGGAACAGCATGGATTGGCGCAGAGGAGCGGAAGCATCTCAGCACATGTACGAATAGGTGAATCCTACAGCCCCATGATACCATATGGGATGGCGGACCAAATCATAGCCATGGAGGCTACGGAGGCTCTACGGTACATCGAGTACCTGAAGGACGGCGGGTCTGTGATAATGAACACACGACTGATGCACCCTGTTATAGAGACAAGCACCATCGTAAACAAGCGAAGAGAAAACCTACCATATGTCACATTAGAGCAGATAACGGGACAGCTCAGCAAGGTAACAAAGAACATCAAAACCATCGACGCAAACAGCATAGCAGCCGAGTCAGGGAACCCTCGAACCGAGAACATCGTACTGCTGGGCGCTGCGAGCAGAACACATGGATTCCCATTGAGTCGAGACCAGCTCATCGAGGCGGTTAAGAAGATTGTCCCCGAGAGGACAATCGATGCGAATATCAAATCCTTCAGCTTGGGCGAAGAGGCTTAATTTTTTTCTTCTATTTTTTATAACTCATTTACTGTCTAATGTTTATGAGAAATTTACTCGCTGATTTCGCGGACTCCATATTTGACAGGATAGATTACACATTGGAGGGGCTTGGAGTCGAGGAGCTTCACTGGAAACCAGTTGAGAAGAGCAACACAATCTACTGGATACTAGCTCATACAACGAGAATAGCGTACCTGCTCATACCGCAGGTCATCACCCAGACCTACAACCCAGAAGGATGGGATGATGACTATGAGAAACAAAAACACACACTAGAGGAACTGCGCCATGATCTAAGGGAAGGCAGGAAACTAGTGGTATCTGGGATAAAAGAGCTTGACCCAGCTAGCCTATCAGAGGAGATCTACATCTGGGATAAAAATAGACCTTTGAAGGAACCGATCTTTGTCCTACTTGGAGAGCTTCTGCATCATAATGGGCAGATAGCCTTGCTTAGAGGCATCTATAAGAGAACTAGAGCCGATTAATCAAAGCCAGAAGGGCGTCAATGCCGTTCTCATCCATGAAACGCTCATCAACCAACACTGCCTTGGGGAACATTTTCTCAGCCAAGGCAGCGAAGACCCCAGAACCCAGAGCATAGTTGCTTCCTTGACGTATCCTAGTTGTGCCCAAGCCGCATGAGGGAGACTTGCTCTTCAAGACAAAAGCATCGACGTTACCGATGAATCTTAAATAACCCTGACTGAATGAGACCATCTCCTCGCTCAGGTCAACGCCTGTCTCCTCTTGTATAACACGTACACCGTCTTCTTCCTTGATGAGGTTGATCGGTTTCCTTGGGACCCCTAAACCGATCTCAACCTCAGGACAAACTGAGACAAGCTCCGCCTTGGAGGCAAGCTCCATTAGCCACTTTGCTTCAATCAATTCACCATCATATCGGCAAGCATCCAAGCCAAGGCATCGGCTAATGACTATACGCGTCAATGTAATCTGAAAAGGGAGTGATAATTAAAGGGGTTATTGGTGGGCTTTTGCCTGCCAGATCTCTTTCTGGTCAGGGTGTTCAGCGAAGAATTTGTCTATGATCTGATCACACGTACTTTGAGCTTTTGTCAGCGCATCCTTCATATCGATGGTAGTAAGTTTACGGTCCTTCTTGAGGAAGTTTCCATCACAGATCACGTTATCGATATCACCCGGTGTTCCATAGAGGAATACGCTTGTTATCGGGTCCCTAGTAGGCGTGATGTATGGATTCATCAAGTCAAATGTGATGATATCAGCCTTCTTCCCAACTTCAAGGCTGCCAACCTCATCATCTATGCCAAACACTTCAGCGCCTCCACGTGTTGCCAGTTCAAGCATCTCATAGAAACTGGGTCTAGCAGTCCTACGGCTATCATTGATCATCCCAAGGTATCCACCTACCTTGGAAGCCCTAGCCATCACACCGTTTCTCTGCTTCCTGATGAGATCAGTCATATCATGATAATAGTCATCGGTGCCTAAACCAACTGGGATACCCATGTCTATCCAGTCAATCAAGGGACTCTCAACACTGTGGCAGTGCAGAATAGCCATGCCCGTCTCCTTGATGAGCTGGAAGTCCTTGGCAGTACCATATGTCAGGTGAGCCCCGCTGAGTTTCTCATCCATTACCCCGAGATCGTACAGGTGCTGGGGTGGAGTCTTCCCGTAGAGCTTCTTTACCTGCTTATACTCGCGCATGCTCTGACTTAGATGAGTGGTCATGAGGAGATCATGTTTGTCGGCGAACTCCTTCATATCAAGGTAGACTTCTGGCTCCGTCATATCAGGCGCCTTTGGGCACATCAGGGTAGTTATTCTACCATCAGCCTTGCCCTGCCAATTATAGTAAAGGTCCTTGGCGCGTTTTACAGCAGCGTCTCTTTTTTCTGGGAGATACTCAAACTCGCCGTGCTTGAGCTTCTCAAGGTCAACGTGCTCCACATCACCCGCTATAATGCACCTGTTACCAGCCTCGTTTACAGCTCGCGCGTAGCCGTCTGGATAGGTGTAAACAAGCATACTTGTAGTGCAGCCACCGTAGATGAATTCGGCGCACGAGGCAAGCCCCAGTGTCTCCATCTGCTCAGGGCGCCTGTAGCCCTCCAAGGGAAGGTTGGTCTCAAAGAAATCCCCCATGAGCTCATACACACCTCTAAAATACTGCTGGAGGTGACTGTGGGCGTTGACGAAACCCGGCATCACAAGATGATGACTTGCATCAACAATATACTCTGGGTCAGATACTTTGAGGTTTTCACCAATCTCAACGATCTTATCATCTTCGATGTGGATATCTCCATGAGGCAGTATCTTCTTGCTCTTATCCATGGTGACTATGAACCCGTTTTTTATCAGAATGTCTTGGACTATAATTCAGACTCTCCTTTGATTATCCATCTAGATACAAGTATCCTACTTAACATTAATCGCCGAAAATGGATCAGTGCTATAGAATCAAAAGTGACAACAATCAAATACCATTACCGGCTAAAAACAATCAAGGGCATACCATAGGCGATATTATGGCTGAATCAAAAGAAAAAGAAGCATTAGACCTGATTTTTCACATACTTCAGGAACACGAAGAACGATTCAATGCCATAGATAAAAAACTAAATGATATCAAGAAAATCATCGATCATTACTCTCCCATAATAAAAAATCTATCAGAGACAAAAAAAGAGCCCTCCTCAGAACCACTAGATTTACCACAGAATATCCTTATAGTAGACGATGACCCCAACGTCGTGAAGACCTTCAAAATGATACTTGAAGGAGCAGGATACACAGTTGACACAGCCAACAACGCAATGGATGCTATGAGAAAGGTTAGCAGAATTCACTTCGACTTGGTAATAGTTGATATGAATCTTCCTGACACATTAGGGGATGAACTGGCAGAAAGATTGTACGCAATCAATAAGAAACTCAATATTATCATGATAACTGGCTACAGTAACTACAAGGATCAGTTAGAGAGAAACCTTGAGAGAATGGAGGTACTGATGAAACCGGTCAACCCCGAAGAGCTCGTAGCAGTCACGAAGAGAACTCTGCAAAAAAGATAGAAAATAGGATTATTCTTCATCTACGCTGTCAGCAAAGTAATCAGGGTCATTTCCAAGGTAGAATGGATTAAGCTCATCACAATTGGGGCAAAAACGATCCTCATACCGCAGTTGGGCACCACATTTATGGATACCCCACAGCTGAGCACCACAGTTAGGACAATACTTTGCCTTTGTCTTAGGATGGGGACCTTGACTCAAAGTATCCCTGATATCGGTCTTACAGTAGGCACAGAGACCTTGCTTGATACGGGACTCCATAACCCCATGTTGGTTTTACAGGGTATTAAAGGTTAAGAGTTGCTAAGTTCACAGCTACGACAGACCTCACCTGTAGTAGGGGCACCACATATTCTACAGAAATTCATAACCTGAGACTCAGTATTACCCCTGATCTTCAACCCAGTCTGATAAACACTGAACTTTGTACCCGGTCGCTTATGTTCCATCTGATTAAGGAAACGGCGAGCATCTGACCTCATCGCCTCATCAGCGTAGGGACAGGGCTGGCTCTGGAACTCCATATTATTGATAAACGCATAGTATGTTGTCTCTCGCTCAGGCACCTCACAGAGTGGCTTAACACGCCTCACATAGTCACCGAGCTGTTGGCTCATTGGGTCAAAAGAATTGATTCTCTTGATGTCTCCTCTGAGTATGTTCAGCATCACGGTTTGAGCCATATCATCCAGATTATGCCCAGTAGCCAAACGATCGGCGTCCACCTGCTTCGCAGCCTCGTTTAACGCTCTTCGCCTTAGCACACCGCAGTAACTGCATGTACCTAGTTCACGCTCCTTTACTGCGATCTGATCCATGGTCTCATTGAAAAGGTCCCTGAAGCTGAGGACATGCATCTCGATATCCAGCTTCTTACAGTTCTTCTCAGCTAGTCTCAGAGCCTCATCCCGATAACCTGAGACACCCTCATCTATGCATACCGCGATAAGCTCGACCTTCGGCCGCTTGGACTCAATCTCGTGTAGAAGATGCAGCATAGCTAGGCTGTCTTTTCCCCCAGATACGCCTATGGCGATCCTGCTTTCCCACTCAAACATCTTGTATTTGTTGATCGTCCGTTTCACTCGGTCCACAATAGTCTCATTGAAGCAGTCTGGACACACCCGCTCCCCCGAGTATGCTCTGTAATAGGTTGAAGGCTTATTATGACACCGGGTGCAGGGGATTGACATCGTTGTGGTTTGGGGTTAGGTGAGATAAAAACCTAGCCGCCATGCACCACGGATAATAACACGAGTTCTTGACCCTGCTTTATGGGGGTCTCCATTCCTTGCAGGTTGTTTATCTCAACTCCGTTGAGCATGATCAGTGCATTGGGGCTCGGGCTATCAACCTCAATGTCCCATAGAAGAGTTCTGAGAGCCTCATTGTCGCCTATGAGTACCTGAATAGTTGATCCAACGCTGGAGCATTCGGGAACATCCAACATGGTCTCCTTCAAGCCCCCGGTTTCCCTGATGGCGCCCAGTATACGGATCTTAACCTGCATAACTCGTATCCCCCACCCCAGCCTATATATCCTTCACAAGTTTGGCGATGAAGAATCCATTGGACCCATGTTTATAGGGGTACAGTCGTTGAGCCTCATCCATTCCTCTTAATCCATGATCACCTAAACGGGGGCTGGACTCAACTAGCCTGTACTCGGGGCACATATCAATGAGGCTCTGCACCACTTCCTCGTTCTCCTCAACCGTGATACTGCAAGTGCTGTAAACCAGCGTTCCCCCTGGTTTGAGGAGATTCGCCACGTTTACTAGGATACGTTTCTGCAGCCTAGCCATGTTTTCGATGCTGTGGGGGGTTAAACGCCACTTGCTGCTAGGAGATTTATGGAATAAACCGGTTCCTGTGCATGGGGGGTCAACCACAACGAGGTCTGCCTCTATCTTGGGCAGCTCATTGGGTCTTGACGCGTCTGCTTGAACTGGTTTCGCGTTTGTCACCCCCAGGCGAGTCATTAGGTTTTCCCAGCTCTCTAATCTACGCTGATTATAATCGATGGAAATGATACGCCCCGTGTTATGCATGAACTGAGCCAGATGGCTCGTCTTGACCCCCGGCGCAGCGCATACATCCAGTACAACAGATCCGGGCTCCGGGTGAGCGACCTCGCCTACAAGGATACTAGCCTTATCCTGTAGGATGAATTGCCCCTCCCGATACTCAGCAGTCTCAGTTATTCCATCGTCGTCGTGAAGCATATATGCGTCAGATAGACCGGGTTCTGCTACTAACTGGAAGCCTTTCTCAAAGAGGGCGTCAAGAGAAGCATTGTCCCCTTTGAGGGTATTGAGTCGAATATAATTGGGGTAATCAACGTGTTTGATTAGTTTCTCGGTATTGTGCTCACCGAACTCGTTGAAGAGATGAGCCACATACCATGAGGGGTGAAAATACTTGTACGCCAACCTCTGAGTATCCGAGATCTCATCAAGGGGAATGCTAATACCCGGAATAATGTCGGGTATCTCATCGATCGGCTTAAACTCGCGCTTACCCAACATCGCCCTCGTATAGTCGACCAGATCATAAGCGCTAGCGAGAGAAAAATCACTATAATGAACGAGGTAGGTGTAAAGCCTGAGAAAACTCCGTAACCCAATCTTCAGGTTACCCAAATTATTGGGCTCAAGAGCCTCATCAATTATGAAATCTAATGCGTTCTGACGACGCACAGTCTCATAGACAAGCTTCTTCGCCTCATCTACCAGATGCTTATCGTTGACTCTGAGCTGTTTAACCGTCTTTCTTATGGCTGCATCCTCGTTAAGCCGCTCTAACTCTATCCAACTCAATGACTCAATCGCAAGCGCCCATACAACTGACAAGTTAATGGGTTCAATGAACCCGGATATTAAAAAACTAGACGCTAGTATCGATGTCAACGAGGCCATCAGAGCCGATAGTAGCCTTCGCATGCCGGAGAGCCCAACAGCTGATAACTACCCCAACTGGGAGACTCGCGGGGTGACGCGCAGCCATCTCAACATGAACATCTATAACACTGGCGCCTTCCCCCAGCCCCATAGCACCGATCTCAAGCTGGTTGAGCTTCTCATAAAGCTCCGTCTCTATCACGGCCACATTTGGGTTACTGTTCCGAACCTTGAATGGTCTCAGTAAAGCCTTCTTGGCCAATAACATGCACAAGTCCTCTCCTCCACCAACTCCAACGCCGACAAAGTAAGGTGGACAGCCGAGACTTCCTGCTTTTGCGACTGCCTCCACGACGAATTGTTTTACGCCTTTTATCCCTAACCCGGGTTTAAGCATCCTATGCGCAGCGACGTTTGTGCTGCCACCTCCTTTTGGCATCGCGACGATCTCAAGACTATCACCGGGAACGAGTTCCCAGTAGATTATTGGAACATAGCCATCCAAGCCAACGTTGTTCCCCGTATTTCCCTTGAACATATCCACTGCGTTTGGTCTAAGCGGAATCTGCTCCGTAGCCTTCTTAGTCGCCTCAACCAAGATTTCTCTAAGGCTTGACCTCAATGGGAACTTGTCTCCCACCTTAACCATGAAGGCGACGATACCAGTATCCTGACACATTGGCAAAGAGTCTTTTCTAGCTATATAGGTGTCCTCGATTATGTTTTTGAGCTGTGATTTACCTACCGCGCCACTATTCTCATTCATCATTCGATCCAGCTCCTCAACATATTCGATAGGAAGCTCGGTGGCTGCGATCCTTAGCAGTTCTACTGCTGTATCCTCGACTATTTTCTCCAACCCACTCATGCCTTCATTCCCTCCATAATTCTATCCCGGTTCTTGTTAACCTTCGCCGCGACATCAGCGGTAAGGTTAGCTCCATGGGTGTCAATAGTAATGATCATCGGCCCAAAGTTCTCCACCTTATAGACCCACAGACACTCAGGCATACCCAGCTCATCCAACCAGAAAACATCCTCAACCTCTCTTATTCCCCTAGCAGACAACAATGCGGCTCCACCGGTGAAAGCGCCATATACACAGCCATATTTCTGGCAGGCTTTGCTGGTTCTCTCACCCATACCGCCCTTTCCTATAATGATAGCTGGCTTGAATGCCTCAATGAAGTTATCTTGAAATATCTCCATCCGTGCACTGGTGGTTGGACCGGCTGCTACTACTTGCCATTTTCCATTATCGTCTTTCTGCATAATTGGGCCGCAGTGGAATACGCCTCTTCCCGTGAAGCTTACGGGAGGCTCTTTTCCTTCTTTGCGTAACTCCAATGCTTTAAGATGTGCCTCATCTCTGGCGGTGATAACTGTGCCAGTGACATAAACCAGATCACCGGCTTTCAGCTTTCTAATATCTTTCTCAGAAACCGGTGTTTTCAGATAATGATCCAAGTTAATCAAGATAGAGTTAGTGACCAAAGGTTTAGAGTTTTTGGACTAAATTATAAAACAGGGGATATTCAAGGTCATTTAATGCGGTTTTTTCATTATTTTATCATCTTTTTATTAACAATACGTGGTTTGAATAAAACGAAATCCTAAAACCCGAAACAGTTGATCAATATGATATTAAAAACACTAAAAAAGGGATAAATGGATAGAAAAGCGATAAAATATTGAATAAATAGAAAAAATACTATAACTCTTTGTGGACAAAACCATTCACAAATATTATTATGCACAATGCAAACCAAGTAGAGATGTCTTCATTCGGGTCAAAACAGATTCTACGCCTCAAACCCGGCGAGAACACTTTCAAGGATCGGGTCAATGAGCTTAGCGGAGAAAACGTAGACCTCTGCTTCCAATGCGGAGCATGCAGCAGCGGCTGCCCAATGACACAGGAAATGGACTATCTGCCATCAAAAATAATCAGAATGGTACAGCTTGGATTAGAGGAAACCCTTGAATCCAAGACTATATGGACATGCATGACCTGCTTCAACTGCGAGGTCAGGTGCCCAAGAGGAATAGACATAGCCAACGTCATGGAGGCGTTGAGGCAACTTGTACTTCGTAAGAAATTCAACCAAGTTAGTCTTGATGACCTATCTCCAGAGGAGCTTAGGGAACTACCACAGATCGCAATCGTATGCAATCAGAGGAAATTAACGTCATGACAAGATACACATACTATCCTGGATGCACGCTAAAAACAACGGCTAAAAACTTCGAGGATTCAACTCAAGCCTCAGCGAAAGCACTTGGTATTGAGCTGGTTGAACCCGAGAGGTGGAACTGCTGTGGAACCGTGCACGCATTAGCAACAGACGATGTTATGCACCACTTGGCTCCCATCCGTAACATGATACGGGTCGAGGAGTTGAAGGAACAAGGTAAGGTGGATAACAAGAAGATGGTAACCCTCTGCGCTATGTGCTACAACACACTCAAGAGAGCCAACCAAGTCTTCAACACGGACAGTGACAAGAAGAAAAAAATCCACGATATAATGTTCAGAGAGGAGATAAAGTACAGTGGAAGCGTCGAGATCGTCCACTATCTGGAGATCCTCAGAGAACTAGGCTGGGAAAAGGTGAAAGCAGCGGTAAAGAAGCCTTTAACAGGTTTGAAGATCGCACCCTATTATGGCTGTCTTCTGCTGAGGCCACGAGGAATCGGCATAGATGATACTGATAACCCCACCATACTGGAGGACTTAATCGAAGCCCTCGGGGGAGAGGTTGCGGATTTCGCGTATAAACAGAAATGCTGCGGAAGCTATCACACAGTCCAGATGAAGGAAGCTGTGGCAGACCTAAGCCACAATATCCTTGAGAAGGCAGAGGAAGCAGGAGCCAACATATTGGTGACGGCATGCCCCCTCTGTGAGTATAATCTGGGACCAAGACAATCTCAGATAAAAAAACAGTACCCAACTTTTGATTCAATACCAGTTGTCTACTTCACACAGCTCATGGCACTCGCCTTTGGGCTCGACGAATCAGCGACTGCGTTCACGGCTAACAAGCCAGACCCAACGCCCCTCCTCACGGAGATGGGCCTAATGGAGAAATAGGATATGGAAGCAACAAACAACATGGTCACTATCTACGTGATGGGAAAGAAATACAAGGTGCCCGGAGACCTGACGATAATGAAGGCGATGGAGTACTCCGGACACCAGTTCCGAAGAGGAGCAGGGTGTCGAGGCGGATACTGTGGCGCCTGCGCTACTCTTTACAGGAAGAAAGGAAGCTACAAGCTGGAAGGAGCCTTAGCGTGCCAGAAAATAGTGGAAGACGGCATGTATATTGCCCAGATTCCATTCAACCCAACAGAGAAAAAAACATACAATATTAATGAGATCAAGGCAGACGCGAGCACCATACTGGAGTACTACCCAGCGGTCAGCAGATGTCTGGCATGTAACACTTGCACAAAAGCTTGTCCACAGGACCTTATGGTAATGGATTATGTTCAGACTGCCCTCAGGGGAGATATTAAGAAGACAGCTGAACTGAGCTTTGACTGTATCAGCTGTGGCTTGTGCGCCGTAAGGTGCCCAGCAGAGATCGTGCCATACAACGTAGGCCAACTCGCCAGAAGACTCTACGCGAAATACATCAATGAACCCAGCGAGCATGTCCTAAAGCGTGTCAAGGAGATCGAGGATGGGGTCTATGATGAAGATGTTGACAAACTCAAGAAGGCAAGCAAGGAAGAGCTTGTGAAACTATACAACAGCAGGGAGATTGATATCAGTGAGTAATTACGAGAGCGGTTATCCGGAATATATGAAGGAAAGTCTCCGAAAAGTAGCAGCATCAAGAGCTGGCAGAGTGGGAAAGAAATACACTCCTATGACAGCGGCTGAGAAGCAGAAGGTATTGGAGGACTATCACCCAGACTGGAAGATGGATCAGAAAAGGAAACTCAAAGTAGGTCAAAACAGTGGCGCTTTGATGCCCCATGAGGTGGTTGATCAGCTTGAGGCTCATAGTATCGTAGATACATCAAAGATCAATCTGGAAAATATCGACTATGATGTTGATATCCTCATCATCGGCGCAGGCGGAGCAGGTCTGAGCGCAGCCATCTTGGCAAATGATAACGGTGTAGCCCCAGATAGGATACTGATCGTTCAGAAGCTACGCCTCGGAGACGCCAACAGCAAGATGAGCCAAGGCGGCATACAGGCCGCAGACCACCCCAACGATAGCCCAACTTTACACTACTTGGACATCATAGGTGGAGGACACTACGTCAACGAGCCCGAGCTCGTTGAGGCAATGGTAAAGGACGGCCCAGATGTAATCAAATGGCATGAAGAACTTGGCGTCATGTATGACAAACTACCAGATGGTACTATGCAGTTAGCCCCAGGTGGTGGCACCAGCCGACGCAGGATGCACAGCTGTAAAGACTACACGGGTATGGAGATCACGAGAGTCCTTATGGATGAGGTGATCAACCGTGAGATAAATTTCATCGAGTTCACTGCGGCGGTTGAGTTCCTCAAAGATGAAAAAGGTCAGGTAGGAGGAGCATTGCTCTTTGACCTTGACAGCGACGAGTACAAGGTTGCACGCGCCAAATCAACCATTCTCGCTACAGGAGGATTCGGCAGACTGCACATACAGGGTTACGAGACTACAAACCACTATGGCGCTACCGGCGACGGAATCGTTATGGCTTACAGAGCTGGAGCCAATCTGGTTCACCTAGATAGTACCCAGTTCCATCCAACTGGTTCAGCTTTCCCTGAACAGATCGTGGGACAGCTATGTACAGAGAAGCTGAGGGGAAGAGGAGCACAACCAGTCAACATAGACGGAGAGTTATTCGTATACCCACTTGAGACTAGGGACGTAGAAGCTTCTGCCCTAATCCGAGAATGCTATGGTAATAAAAAGGGAATAAAAACCCCAACTGGTATGCTGGGAGTTTGGCTTGACACCCCACTAATCGAAATCATCAACGGAGAGGGAACCATCGAACGCGAGTTCTCCGCGATGCTCAGAAACTATCACAAATTCGGCATAGACATACGCAAGGAACCCATGTTAGTCTTCCCCACACTCCACTACCAGAACGGAGGAGTACTCATCAACGTAAAATGTGAGACAAATGTATCGGGGCTCTACGCAGCGGGTGAGATCTGCGGCGGAGTACACGGCAAAAACAGGCTAATGGGAAACAGCCAACTAGACCTCTACGTCTTCGGGCGAAGAGCAGGGATTGCAGCAGCCGAAAGGGCAAAGACTGCCAAGATAGGCAAACTATCTCTTAGCCACATTGATGATTACGAGAAACTCCTAGAAAAAGAGGGAATCAAGACGGATCGCAAAAGCCCGATGGTTCTCCCAGAGTACAGGGGCAAGAAGACCCTTGAACATCATTTAAAACTACTGTAGGAAACCACCATGTCAAAACCAAAAATAGGCGTATGGGTCTGCGAGTGCGGCGGTAATATAGGAGACGTTGTCGATACAGAGAAGGTAATTGAGTCTCTGGGCGACGATGTTGATGTCTCCACAGTCGAACGCTACCTATGCAGTAAACCCAGCGTCGATACCATCAGGAAGATGGTCAAAGAAAAAGGACTGGACAGAGTGGTACTTGCCTGCTGTACACCAAAGATGCATAGAGCCACTTTCCTCAGCAACCTAGAGGAAGAAGGACTCAATCAAGGCTTCCTTGAGATGGTAAACATCAGGGAACAATGCAGCTGGGTACACAAAAACGATCATGAAGGCGCCACAGAGAAAGCAAAGGACCTCATAAAGGGAGCCATAGAGAGAGCCAAGGAATCCACGGAGCTGGAGTCCAAGAAGATGGAGGTTGTGCCCGAAGTACTTGTAATCGGCGCCGGAGTAGCAGGGATAACGACCAGCCTCAGGCTCAACGAGTATGGTATGAAAGTACACTTAGTTGAGAAAGAAGCCAGCATCGGCGGTCACATGATCCAGTACCCCAAGGTATTCCCCACCCTAGACTGCAGCCAATGCATCCTCACACCAAAAATGGCTCAGATAAGCCAAGGAAAAAACATCAACCTACTCAGTTACAGCGAGGTAAAAGAAGTCAACGGAGTCCCCGGAGACTTCACAGTAAAGGTATGGATTAAGCCCAGAGGTGTTGACCCAGAGAAATGCATAGGCTGCGGAGCATGCAACCAAGTATGCCCCGGCAAGGGACCCGACGAATACAACGAAGGACTACAGCAGAGAAAAGCCATATACAGACCATTCCCCCAGGCAGTGCCAAGCATCTACACTATCGACTACGAATCAT
>CAYUTB010000037.1:0-19308 GCA_964447425.1 uncultured Candidatus Bathyarchaeia archaeon | reverse complement strand
AAAGAAAGACGAAACATACACCTAATAAAATAACGAAAATAAACACCCCACACCAGAGAATCCTTTAAAAGGGAGCCACGTTGATTCCTTGTAGCTCTAAATAAGGAGTGTCAATAGATGCCAAGAGTAAGATCACCAAAGCGAGGCTCACTAAGCTACTCACCACGCGTAAGAGCGCGTAACTCAAAGGGTAGAGTGGGCTACTGGCCAAAACTAGATGGAGAACCCATGCTAGCAGGCTTCGCAGGCTACAAAGCAGGGATGACCCACCTGTTCTACATAGAAGATAGACAACGAGTTCCAGAATACGGTCAAGAGGTTAAATCAGCCGCAACCGTAATCGACACTCCCCCTATGCTGATTGTTGCAGTCAGGGCATACAAGAAAACTCAGGACGGCCTACAAGCCATGAATGAGGCCTGGATGCAAAACCAGCCAAGAGACCTGCACAGGAGAATCACCTTCGCAACTGATCCAAGACCAGACGAAAAGTTCTCCGAGATAGAAGAAACCATAGCAAAGGTAGTCGAGATAAGAATCATCGCGGCTACTCAGCCAAGACAATCAAGTATCCCACAAAAAGTACCGGACCTCTTCGAGATCCCCGTAACAGGAGGATCAATAGAGGACCAATTAACATACGCCAAGGGACTTCTCGGAAAACAGGTGACAATAAACGATGTATTCAACCCCGGAGAAGGGATCGACATCATCGCAGTCACCAAGGGAAAAGGATTCCAAGGACCAGTAAAGCGTTGGGGAATCAGAGTACTGAGCCACAAGTCAAGAAAACAGAAAAGAGCAGTAGCCTCCATCGGCGGATGGGTACCAAGAGGAGTATTCCCACAAGTACCCAGGGCAGGCCAGATGGGCTTCCACAACAGAACCGAGTTCAATAAAAGAATCATGCTAATGGGAAGCGACAACGAACGCATAAACCCAAAAAGTGGATTCAAGAACTATGGCTTCGTAAAGGGAGAATACCTTCTCCTAAAGGGAAGCATAATCGGACCAGCCAAACGTCTCATCAAACTACGTAAAACCGTAAGAGACGCAGACTACCCCGAAGAGGCGCCACAAATAACCTATCTGCACACAGAGTGGCAGAACGGAGGTAACCAACAATGAAAGTACCAATAATAAACCTCCAGAATGAACACACAGGCGAAGTGGAAGTACCAGATGTATTCAATACTCCAGTCAGGCACGATGTAATCAGACGAGCAGTGATTGCCCTCCAAAGCACAAGGTTCCAGCCTCAGGGCAGGGACCCCATGGCAGGAAAGAGGACAACCGCTATAGGTCGAGGAACAGGCCACGGCATGGCCCGAGTTCCCAGACTCAGGGGCGGAAGCAGAGCAGCCTTCGGTGTCAGCACCGTTGGAGGCCATCAGGCTTTCCCTCCGCTCAGTGAAAAAATCATCGTTAAGCGGATCAACAAGAAAGAAAAAAGATTCGCTATAAGGTCGGGAATCGCAGCGACAGCTGTAAAGGAACTCGTAGAAAAACGTGGACATAAGATCCAAAAAGTAGAACAACTGCCAATCGTAGTCAGCGATGCATTAGAATCCCTCGATAAAACCCGAGACGTAAAACTATTCCTAAAAAGCCTAGAACTCTGGAGCGACGTAGAACGCGCAGACAGAAGAAAAGTAAGGGCTGGATTAGGAAAAATGAGAGGCCGCAAACACAAGAAAGGAAAAGGGCCACTCATCGTCGTGGGAGAGGATAACGGAATCGGATTTGCAGCGAGAAACCTACCAGGCGTAGAAGTATCAAACGTCTACGGCTTGAACGCAGAGTTACTCGCACCGGGCGCACATCCAGGAAGACTGGTCATATGGACACAGTCTGCCATCGAACAACTAGACGAGGTATGGATGGATTAATCATGGAAGCACACAAAGTAATCATGTACCCCATGATGACAGAGCGCAGCGTCAACATGATAGAAAACGAGAACAAACTCGTATTCATAGTAGATCGCAGGGCAACAAAAGACGACGTTAAAGCTGCAGTAAAGGAACTCTACGAAGTAGAAGCCGAGACAGTAAACACACTAATCACCCATAAAGGCGAGAAGAAAGCCTTCGTAAAACTAACGGACGAATACGACGCGTCAGATGTCGCTATACGTCTAGGAATATTGTAGGTGTGAAAGATGGGTAAGAAACTAAGAGTACAACGAAGAGGCCGCGGCGGAAACGTTTTCAAAGCCTCGAAGATGAACAAGGTAGCTCCAGCTAAGTATCCCACTGACCGTGCTGCAAGCCTACAAGGCTTCATCAAAAACATGGTCCATGAACCAGGAAGAGGAGCACCCCTAGCCTATGTTGAATACGGACAAGGTGAGGGCTACTACACATCAGCCATCGAAGGAACCTCAATAAACCAAGAAATTCACGTCGGCGAAAACGCGCCACTAAAAGTCGGCAACGTACTACCCTTGGGAAAGATCCCTGAGGGAACAATGGTATGTAGCGTTGAACTCCGTCCAGGCGACGGAGGCAAGCTAGCAAAAGCAAGTGGAGCATACGCTACTGTAATCGCACATACACTGACTGAGACCACAGTAAGACTGCCAAGCAGAAGAACAATAAGAATCAGCAACGAAGCACGCGCAACACTGGGAATCATTAGCGGTGGAGGTCGAAGAGAAAGACCATTCATGACAGCCGGTGAAAAACTCCATAACAAGCGCGCAAAGGGACATAAATATCCTACAGCACACGGCGTAAAGATGCCTGCGGCCATGCACCCTCACGGTGGAGGCCGTCACAGGAGGCCAGGTAAGTCTACGACAGTCAGCAGACACGCGCCACCAGGCCAGAAAGTCGGCTTGATCGCAGCCCGCAACAGCGGAAAACGACAGAGGAGGAGAGAATAAGGGTTTAATACCCTTTTTCAAATAGGTGATTAAAATGCCCAAGGACTTTAACTATCGAGGAAAAACCGTTGATGAACTTCACTCCATGTCTATGGATGAATTCATCAGGCTACTCCCATCAAGGATGAGGAGAAGCCTAAAACGAGGACTCAGCGCCGAGCAGAGAATTGTACTTGAAAAAATACGCAAGAACGATGGCAAGCCAATCAGAACCCATGCAAGGGATCTGGTGATAATGCCAGAGATGCTTGGTAAAATAATTCACTGCTACACAGGAAAAGAGTTCAAAGAGATACGGATTAACGAGAAAATGCTCGGTCACTACACTGGAGAGTTCGCTATAAGCATCACACAAGTACGTCATGGACGTCCAGGTATCGGTGCATCACGTAGCAGCATGTATATCCCACTCAAGTAGTCGGATTTCTTCTTTTTTATCAATATTTTTTAACTATAATATCCTCAAATAAGAATCAGCTATACCATGTTTTATAGAGAATAAGCGGCTAACAATGTGTCAGGAATTATTATGATGCCAAAGTAAGGACGACGTAATAAGATTATTCATAGAATACATACCATGAACAACGTTTTTATAGTAAGACGTGATTCAAGGTAGGCGAACGGTGCGTATATGCCATCATGGAAATATTCAGTACAAGGGCTAGACCCAGATAAGACCGCCTTAGCCAGCGGCAGGGATCTAAAAATCAAGCCAAAAGTAGCAAGAGAAATCTGTCATCACATCAACGGAATGAAACTCGAAGAAGCGAAAACATTCCTAAACGACGTCATCGACAAGAAAAAAGCAGTACCTTACTATCGATACCGTGGAAAAATGGGCCACAGAAAACAACTGCAAGGCCACGACGCGGGACGATTCCCTGAGAAGGCAGCCGGAGAAATACTGAAAATCCTAGACTCAGTGGAGGCTAACGCCGAGTTTAAGGGCTTATACGCAGATAAACTCAAAATAGTTCACATGGCTGCTCACCGTGCCAGAGTCATCAGGAAGTTTATTCCTAGAGCTTTTGGAAGGGCGTCGCCTTACTTCAATCACCTGACCCACATTGAGGTCGCAGTCGAGGAATACTAATGTCAGTTGTCAAGCGAATCATAAGAGACAGCATTGAGCGCGTTCAAGTGGATGAGCTCCTTGCAGAGGAATACGAACAAGCAGGATACGGTGGAATCCAACTAACAAAGACACCACTCGGCGCCCAGATCAACCTATTCGCCATGAGACCGGGAAGAGTCATCGGTAAACGAGGAAAAGCAATCAAAGAAGCATCCGAGAAACTAGAGACTCAACTAGGACTACCTAACCCCCAGATAACAGTTATCGAGGTCGAGGTACCCGAGCTAAACCCAATGATCATGGCATCAAGAGTAGCAAATGCTCTCGAACGTGGAGTTCACTTCAGAAGATCAGTCTTCTGGAGCCTGAACCGCATCATGGAAAGCGGAGCACTCGGATGTGAGATCATCCTAAAGGGTCCGCTCAGAAGCGCAAGGTCACGATTCGAAAGAGTAGTTGAAGGTTACGTTCCAAAGTCAGGTGATCCAGCACAAAGATATGTAAAGAGTGCCACGATTCACGTAAAAATGAAGAGAGGTATACTCGGGGTTACCGTAAACATCGTTAGCCCTGATGCCAAATTCCCTGACAAGGTGAGCTTGAAGAATTTACCAGATATCGAGTATCAGCTACCCATTATACCAAAGACACCTGAACCAGTGGAAACTGAAGAGGTAGTCACTGAGGATGAGATGGTTGAAATCGATCTCCAAGAAGAAGCTGAGCTTGAACTAGAGGAAGAAACTGAAGCAGTAGAGGAGCTTGAGACACCCGAAGCTACTGAGGAGGTCCTCGTAGAAGAGCCAGAACCTGAGATAGAAGAAACAGTAGAAACCCCTGAAGCAGATTTAGTCCCAACTGAAGAAGAGGAAGAAGCTGAGCCACAGGTAGTCGAAGCAGAACCTGAACCAGAGCCTTTGCCCGAGGTAGAGGTACAGGAAGAAGCCGAGAAAAAGCCAGAGACTGAGGAGGAAGAGTAAGTATGCCTATTCTGCGTATGGACGAAATCAGAAAAATGCCAAAAGAGGAAAAGGAAAAGAAGCTCCAAGAACTCAGAACTGAACTTACGAAACTAAAGACAATGATCAAGGCAGGCGGTGCCATTGAAAACCCAGGACGTACACGCGTACTGAAGAAGACCATCGCCCGGATCTTGACGGTCATCAACGAGGAGGAGTAGAACAACTGGTCTCCCCTGAGCCAGTTAACATCCTTCAAAACGAAATAATAGGACTGGAAACCGAGGTGCTTAGCGATAGTAACCTGGCGAACGTCCTACTCAGGGGAAGAGTGATCGACGAGACTATGAAAACTCTCGTCATCAGAGGCAAGGGAACCCACAGGATAGCCAAAAAAGACGCTATCTTCAAGTTCAACCTCGACGGCGTAACCGTCAAAGTAGAGGGCAAAGCCCTAATGGGAAGACCCGAAGATCGGGTAAAAAAACAAATCAAAAAGAAATGGTAGGGACGAAAGAAAATTGATGACCCTTAAGAGACCTGAACTCGAATGCAGCGAGGAAGACTGCCCATTCCACGGCACATTGTCCGTGAGAGGCAGAACCCTAGAGGGTACTGTTGTTAGCACTCGTATGCAGAAATCATGTGTAGTACAGTTGAGCTACACCAGGTACGATAAAAAATATGAAAGATACGCCCGCATGAGAAGCAGAATTACAGCTCACAGCACACCATGCATTCCAATCAAAGTAGGCGACACAGTAAGGATCGCAGAGTGCAAACCACTCAGTAAAACAAAATCCTTCGTAGTCGTTGAAATAATAAAGGAGGCATAGCTTTGTCGAAGAGAATTAAGCGTAGGATATTACCCAGACGCAAGACAAGCGGTGGATTAACAATTGGGAGCGTCATTAACTGCGCAGATAACACAGGCGCAAGACGTCTCAGGATCATACAAATGATAGGATATAAGGGAAGAAGACGCAGATTGCCAAGCGCAGGTATAGGTGACCTTATAACAGTATCATGTAGAGAAGGAACTCCCGAGATGAGAAGGCAGCTCTTCAACGCAGTTATTGTGAGGCAGAGAAGGCCATACCTAAGGCAGGATGGAAGCAGGATCCAGTTTGAGGATAATGCAGCCGTAATTCTAACCCCTGAAGGCACACTTAGAGGCTCGGACATAAAAGGTCCAGTTGCAAGGGAAGCCGTAGAGCGTTGGGCGAGGATCGGTAACTTAGCGAGGTTGGTGGTCTAAATGAAGTTAGGAGTAACAAAGCCATCTACATCTAGGAAACACAGGTACACTGCAACCAGTCATCTCAGAAGAAAATTCATCTCAGCACCACTATCCCCAAGTCTCAGAGGAGAACACGGCACACGAAGCATGCCCGTGGTAGTGGATGATACTGTAAGCATCACTAAAGGTGATAGAAAACTCTCAGAGGGAAGAGTACTCAAAGTAGACACAAAAAACGAAAAGATCTACATCGAGGGCGTTACAAGATCACGACAAGATGGATCAACAGTTCAGATACCCATCAAATCAGAGAACGTAATGATAACAAAACTCAACCTAAACGATCAATGGAGAAAAAAGATACTGGAGCGTAAGAGCTTCAGCGCGGAGGAATAAAAATGGGAAAGAAAGGACCCACAAAACACCTAAAGAGACATCAAAGCCCATCTCATTGGCCAATTCACCGAAAAGCAGGTGCATGGACGATTAGAACAAAACCAGGGCCCCATAACATGGATAACAGCATCCCTACTACAATCATAATGAGAGATCAGCTAAACTACGCAACAACAGCAAGCGAGTCAAAGAAACTGCTAACACAGGGAAAACTCTTCGTTGATGGAAAACCCAGATACAAGAAAGCCTTCCCAGTCGGATTGATGGATGTATTGCACATTCCCGATACTAAGGAATACTTCAGGGTACTCCCCGATCGTGGGGGAAAACTAAAGCTGCAGACAATAACTCCTGATGAAGCACAGTTCAAACTTTACAGGATCATAGGTAAAACAAGCCAAAAAGGAGGAAAAACACAGCTTAACCTCCATGACGGCTCAAACGTCGTAATAGGCACTGAGAAAGACCAGTACAAGGTCAATGATGTCCTAAAGATAAAGATCCCAGAAAAAGAGATCAAGGACTATATCGACTTTAAGGAAATGCAGCAAGTCATCGTAACAGGTGGAAGAAGCCAAGGCGCTAGAGGAACACTCTTAGGTCTCGGCCCTGAGCCAGGCTGGAAGAAGACAGCCACAATCAGGACACCTGAGGGAAATGATATCAGAACACTCGCTCAGTACATATTCGTCGTAGGCTCCAACGAGCCAATGATAAAACTCGATGATGTGGAGGAACAATAATGTCCGAAAACCCAATGAAAGAGCTAAAGATCGGTAAGGTCGTAGTTAACATAAGTGTTGGACAGAGTGGACAGCCTCTCAGTAACGCAATGGACATACTGGAACAAATAACCGGGCAGAAGCCAAATCAAAGACCCGCTAAACTATCAATAAGACCTTGGGGACTACGAAAAGGAGAACCCATGGCATGCGCCGTTACTCTACGCGGCGAGATCGCAAATGCGTTCCTGAAAAAAGCCTTCACAGCTGTAAGACATCAGATGAATCCGAGAAGTTTCGATAAAGATGGAAACTTCGCTTTCGGTATCAAAGAACACATCGACATTCCTGGAACACGATACGATCCCAAGACTGGGATAATCGGCATGGATGTAATGGCAACAGTAGAGAGGCCAGGCTACAGAATTAGCCGAAGAAAAAGAGCAAAGTCAAAAGTCGGAAGCAGCCACAAAGTCTCCCCAGAAGAGGCTAGGGCATTTGTTTCAGAGACTTATGACGTAAAAATGGGGCTTGAATAAATGAGCAACCAAATACCACCCAAGGAAAGGCAATACGGCAAGGGAAGCCGAGGATGCGTAAGATGCGGCACAAAAGGCGGTCTAGTCAGACGCTACGGCATAAACCTATGCAGGCAATGCTTCCGCGAAGTAGCGGAAAAGATGGGATTTAAAAAATATAGGTGAAAGAATTGGATCCCCTAGCAAACGCGTTAAACACGATAATGGCCCATGAAGGGAGAAGGAAGACCGAGTGTATAATCACACCCGCGTCAGGTCTAGTCGGACGTGTACTCCGCCTTATCCAATCCAAAGGATACATAGGCGAGATAGAGTTCATCGACGACGGTAGACAGGGAAAGTTCAGGGTTCAGCTATTCGGTAGGATAAACGAGTGTGAAGCCGTAAGGCCACGCTTTAAGACCCGTGTCTCCGAGATGGAGAAATGGGAGAAAAGGTTCCTACCAAGCAGAAACCTAGGAATGGTAGTCCTCTCAACCCCAAAGGGCGTAATGGACAATGTCCAAGCAAAGGCAGAAAATGTAGGCGGCGTAGTGCTAGCCTACGTATATTAGGTGAAAAAAAGTGACTGTTGAGATCATAGAAAACATAGTTGAGGTACCTGAAACAGTAAACCTGACCCTAGATGGGCATAAGGTTGCAGTCACAGGAACCAACGGGACGGTAACTAGGGACTTTGGTCATACAAAGTTGAACCTAAGTTACCAAGATAATTCATTTCGAATTTGGGTCGAAAACCCAAGGAAGAAACAGGCTTCTCTTGTAAACACTTTAGCGAGTCATGTTAGAAACATGATGAAGGGTGTTACCGAGGGCTTTACCTACAAATTGAAAATTGTATTCATCCACTTCCCCATGACGATTAATGTTCAGAAAAATAAAGTGGTGATAAACAACTTCGTAGGTGAGCGACAAGCAAGAATCGCCAAGATATATGGAGATGTTCAAGTCAAAGTAGAGGGCGACGATGTTATCGTTACAGGTAATGATATAGAAAACGTTGCTCAGACTGCCGCCAATATAGAGCAATCGACAAAGATACGTAACAAGGATCTTAGAAAGTTCTTGGATGGCATCTATGTCTATTACAAGGAGTGAGGATGATGAACGAAGCAGAGAAAAATAGGTTACTGAAAGCGAGAAAAAGAATCAGTCAGAAACGACCCCACTTCAAGAGATTTGAATCATGGCGTTTAGTTAGGATCAAGGACCAGTGGAGAAAGCCAAAAGGCATCGATAACAAAATGCGTACTGAGTTACAGGGATGGCCTAGATCCGTAAAAGTCGGATATGGTGGACCAGCCGCAGTAAGAGGGCTTCACTCCTCAGGATATGAAGAAGTAATGGTCTGGAATACGAATGACCTCGAAAAAGTACTGCCTGAAACACAAGTAGCCAGAATTGGTGGCACTGTCGGTGGAAAAAAGAGGGAATCTATTCTAGCCAAGGCCGAAGAGCTTAACATCCGAATACTGAACCCCGGCGTCGAGAAGATCGATGATGAGTTTGAGGAACTCGAAGACGAAGAGGATGAGGAAGAAGCAGAGGACGAGGAAAACGATGAAGACGTGGAGGATGATGAGTAATGAATCTAACAAGTCAACGTAAACTAGCGGCAACCGTCCTAGACTGTGGTACAAACAGGATATGGATAGATCCTATGAAAGCCGATGAGGTAAGCATGGCTATCACACGCGCTGAGATCAGAAAACTCATCAAAGATAAAGCAATCAAAGCGTTGCCAGAAAACAGCCCAAGTAAAGGCAGGACACGTGTACTCGCTGAGAAAAAGAAGAAAGGTAGACGTGTCGGAGCAGGCAGCAAGAAGGGTGCAAAATACTCTGTTGTCAGTAGAAAGACTCGCTGGATGAACCGCATCCGAGCCCAGAGAAAACACCTCGTAAATCTACGTGAAAGAAGAGTAATCGGAGTAAGCGCTTATCGAAGCCTATACCGTAAAGCAAAAGGCGGAGAGTTCAGAAGCGTAGCCGAACTTGAACGCTATATAAATGATAAGAATCTAAGGAGGCGCACCTTTGGGTAAAGGAGCAAACTATCGCGTACAATACAGAAGACGTAGGGAGAAAAAAACAGACTACGCAGCTAGGAGAATCCTAGCAACGTCTGAATACCCACGCTTCGTGGTACGTGTAAGTAACAAGGCAATAACAGTTCAAATAACAAAATCCGAGATAGAAGGCGACTATGTATTAGCTAACGCATCCAGCCATGAATTAAAAACAAAATATGGTTGGATCGCAAGCGGCAAAAGCATACCCGCAGCCTATCTCATTGGATACATAGCGGGCAAGAAAGCCCAAGAAGCAGGCATCGAAAAGGCAAACTTGGACCTAGGACTTAAGAGAGTCACAAGTGGCAACAAAATATTCGCCGTTGTTCAGGGCGCAAACGATGCCGGACTAAACATAGCAGTTGACAGCGATGTAATACCATCACAGGAAGCCATCAGTGGTAAACTGATAGCAGAATTCGCTGAAAACATGGATGACCCCATCGAGTACGAAAGAAGGTTCTCAGTCTACCTCCGTCGTGGACTAAGACCTGAGGCACTTCCAAGCCACTTCGAGGCGGTCAAAACACGGATAGAGGAGAATAGCGTTGAGTAACCGAAGACGGGAAAACCCTCTCGATAACTGGGTGCCGAAAACCGATCTAGGGCGGAAAGTCTTAGCGGGTCAGGTTTCCAGTATATTTGAGATATTCGAAGAGGGCTACAAGATCAAAGAAGTCGAGATAATAGACGTTTTGGTTCCAGACCTGAAAGACGAAGTGATTAACATCAGCCTCGTCCAGAAACAGACAGACGCAGGAGAATCCAGCAGATTCACCGCTCTTGTTGCAATAGGCAATGAGAACGGCTTAATCGGAGTCGGACTTGGAAAAGCACAGCGAGTGAGAAACGCCATCGAGAAAGGCATCAGACTCGCGAAGCTCAATCTCTATCCGATCCGCAGAGGATGCGGAAGCTGGGAATGCGACTGCGGTGAAGGACACACGCTGCCATTCAAGGTAAAGGGAAAGGCAGGAAGCGTCATAGTAACTCTTCTCCCTGGACCACAGGGTCTAGGCTTGGTAGCTGGTGATACAGCGAAAAAAGTACTGAAGCTAGCAGGCATAAAGGACTGTTGGAGCGATTCCAGAGGTAAGACCACGACCACGATTAGCTTCGCGTTTGCAACGTTTGAGGCATTAAAAGAAACGATGTCGGTAATGACACCGGCTGACTGGGCGTGAGACCAATGGAAAAGAACAGTCTACTTGTAATAAGAATAAGAGGCACCATAAACGTCTCGAAGAGAGAAGAGGACACTCTAAGGATGCTGAGAGTGGATAGAAACAACTACGCCACAATCATCGACGACAGAGCCGACTATAAGGGTATGCTGCAGAAAGCAAAAGACTGGATCACATGGGGTGAACCCACTGTCGAGACAGTAAAAGAAATGCTGATAAAAAGAGGAAAAGCACCCGGCGAGGTAAAACTCTCAGAAGAGTACATCAAGGAGCTTGGATACGAGAGCTTTGATGAGCTAGCCGAGAAAATAGTCAACTGCGAGATAGGCATCCATCAGATAGAAGGCATCAAGCCCTTCTTCAGACTTCACCCACCAAAGAAAGGCTTCAAGAAATCCGTAAAGCGCCCATACAAGAGTAAGGGTGAGCTTGGATATAGAGGCGAAGCCATTAACGAACTAGCTGTTAGGATGTGCTAATATGCCACACAAATTAAGGAAATTACGTAAGCAACGTGGAAGCAGATACATGGGCTGGGGTCAAGTAGGTCAGCACCGGAAATCTGGTATGAGAGGCGGTAAAGGCAGAGCAGGTGGAAGAAAACACTTCTGGCTACGAACCGTAAAATATGAGCCAGAGAGATACAGTCACGTAGGATTCCTACCACCGTCAGCGTTGAAGCCAGACTCAGTGACCATTAACGTCGGAGAACTAGAGGATCTAGCGAGAAAGATTCTCACCTACTATGGCGTTGAGGGCGGAAACGAGCTCGACTTGACAGCACTAGGTATCGATAAGGTACTTGGTAGAGGCAGCATCGGTGTGCCGCTTAATATCAAAGTAGCTGAGATAACCAGTTCTGCTCAGGAAAAGATTGAAGAAGCAGGCGGCTCAATCATAGAGTCATAATACTGAGGGACTCATGATTGCGCTTCCTTGACTTATTCAAACCGATTTCTCCATACATACCCGAGGTTAAACCACCTCAGAAAAAAGTACCTTTTAACACCCGACTGCTATGGACGTTCGCAGCTCTAGGCATTTATCTTATTATGAACCAGATACCTCTCTACGGGATCCCACAGAATCAGGGTGGAGACCCATTCGCCACTATGAGAATTATCTTTGCTTCAAGCAGAGGAACTCTCATGGAGCTTGGGATCGGACCTATTGTTACCGCTGGGCTTATCATTCAGCTTCTAGCTGGATCTGAGCTAATTTCATTTGACAGATCAAGCCCAGATGACAGAGGGCTATTCACAACTGCAAGCAAAGTGTTCAGCTTTATTATGGTCATTGTTCAAGCTGGATTATACATTATTAGCGGAGTTTATGGAACAATTACTACCACAGTGGCTATCTTGATATTCGTTCAGCTACTTGCAGCAGGGTTAGTAATTATGATGCTTGACGAACTCGTGCAGAAAGGCTGGGGAATAGGGAGCGGAATCAGCTTATTCATCGTGGCTGGAATCACCCAGAATATCTGGTGGATGAGCTTTAGTCCATTCGCATATACTCCAGACGGAAGAGCATACGGCGCATTAATCGCGTTCTTCCAAGGAATACTGCAAGGATTACCCGTCCAGAGCTGGTTCTACCGTTATGGTTACCCGGATATGATTGGATTCTTCACAACCCTACTGGTATTCGCTTTCGTAGTATACATTGAGGGAATGAGAGTAGAGATACCCATCAGCCACAGCAGCTACAGAGGCTACCGAAGCAGAATGCCAATAAAGCTACTCTATGTCAGTAACATCCCAGTAATACTAGCCTATGCGATGTTCGCGAACTTCCAGCTTGTAGGCCAATTCGTCTGGACACGCTGGAACCAGAATAACAGCAACTTCATACTGAATATGTTCGGAATGTACAACCAGACTACACAGGGAACAGTACCCATAGGTGGTCTGAGCTACTATGTAACTAGCCCAGCTAGCCTTAGTGGAGTAATGGCGGATCCAGTGAAAGCATTGGTCTATTTGTTTATCGTCGTCGGCTTCTGTATAATATTCAGCATTACATGGCTTGAGATCGGTGGACTAGGAGCGGATCAAATGGCAGACCAGCTACTCCAGTCAGGTATGCAGATACCTGGATTCAGAAGAAGCAAGAAACCATTAGAAAAACTACTAAACAGGTATATCCCGACCATCACTGTGATAGGTGGTATGATCATCGGAGCACTAGCGGCTTTCAGCGAGTTCTTCGGTGTATTCGGTTCAGGCATGGGTGCCTTACTAGCAGTCAGCATACTGTATCAGTACTACCAGACAATGGTTCAGGAACAAGTCGAAGACTTATACCCCTTCTTGAGGGGTGCCTTCAGCTAAACTCCTAACCATTTTATCTTTCTTTACCCCATTCATTGTCTATGACTGTTAGACTATACGATGAAGATCATTACCTCAGAGAATTTGATGCCAAGGTAATGGCTGTCGATGGAAACCACGTTGAGTTAGATATGACCGCGTTTTACGCTGAGTCCGGTGGCCAAAGTGGAGATACGGGCACTTTGAATGAGGAGAATGTAGTCTACACCAAATACATTGATGAAAGGCATGTGCATGTGATGGAGAAAGAGCCCAGCTTCAAAGTGGGTGAGACCGTACATGGCGTGATTGATTGGGATCGACGGTACAGGATCATGAAGCTTCACAGCGCCAGTCACATGATGGAGTATTTTCTCTGGAAACACTTTGGTTACATGAAACGCACAGGCAGCAACGTCGATGATAAAAAAGACAGAGCCGATTATCTGCACGAGGAAAGGCTCGACCCAGAGACGCTGAAAAAAGTAGAGACCGATACAAACAATTTTCTCGTGGAAGGACACCCAATAACCATTACAGTTGACTCAGAGGGAATACGGACATGGCGATGTGGCCCCGTGGAGATGCACTGCGCTGGAACCCATGTAAAAAATAGTGACGAGATAGGCTTGATTCAGCTAAAGAGAAAAAACCCTGGACGCGGAGAAGAACGGGTAGAGACCAGCTTAAAGGCGTAACATTTTATTCATAGCAGGCCTCTTACCAGCCTATGTTCCAGCCACCACGAGGTACACGGGACTATCTCCCCGAGGACCAGATGAAGAAGAACTGGGTAATCGACCAGGTACGAGAGGTCTATGAGACCTATGGCTTTGAGCCCCTAGGTACACCTGCGTTTGAGAACCTTGAGATGCTTCAGATAAAGAGCGGGGATGATATCATAAACCAGATCTATAATTTTAAGGATAAATCAGACAGGGAACTCGCGTTACGCTTTGAGCTTACGGCGAGCACCGTCAGGGTTGTGGCTTCACATCGGGACTTGGTGCTTCCATTCAAGCGATACGCGATTGGACCCGTATGGCGGTATGAAAGACCCTCCGAGAAACGGTTTAGGGAGTTCTGGCAGGCAGACGTAGATATCTTTGGCGTAGAGGGCAGTATTGCTGACGCTGAGGTTCTCAGCGCTGTTGTTGATGCTCTAACCCGGATCGGTTTCGATGGCTATATCATTAATGTGAATGATCGTAGGATTCTGAAGAGTATCGTGGCGTTAGCTGGTATCCCTGAGGAGCGGAGCCTTGATGCATTCAGGGCAGTAGATAAACTGGGAAAGATTGGCAGAGACGGCGTTATCGAGGAGCTCAGAGGCATAGCCCCGTATGATGAGGCGAGCATTAAGCTGCTGGATATTCTAAGTCTAAAGGGAAGCCCAGATGAAGTGCTGTCTAGGACAAGGACCATGCTTCAAGACTACCCTGAGGGAGTCAAAGGCTGTGAAGCCCTATCAAAGCTATATGAGTACGCCAAGGGATTCGGGTACGCCGAGTATATCACAGTGGATCTGAGCCTCGCGAGAGGACTCGACTACTATACTGGACCTGTTTTCGAGGTTATTGCGAAAGGCTACGAGGACTATGGTAGTGTAGCTGGGGGTGGGAGATACGATGAGATTGTTGAGCTCTTCGGTGGGGCATCCACCTGTGCTGTTGGTGTGAGCTTCGGTATAGACCGTTTGACACCCATACTCGATGAGAAGGGAGCCTTCAAGGACATGCATCTGGGGGCTGACGTTTATGTCGCGCCAGTCAATCAAGAGGTCCTGATAGACGCCATCAAGATAACTCAACTGCTTAGGGGCAGAGGCTTATCAGCTATCGTAGATATGATGGGCAGGCGGCTAGGTAAGCAGTTCGAGTATGCTGACAAGAAGAATATACCCAACGTGGTCATTGTGGGTGAGAGGGAGCTAGCTGAGCAATCAGTTACTCTTAGAAACATGAAGACCGGGGAACAGACCAAGGTCAAGATAGACGAATTGGTTGATATTCTCTGTTAGAGTTTTTTTTCCTCTAAACCATAATACACTATCTCGCCTCTGCGGTCGACTACTGCAACCTTCATGCTCAGAGACTCTTTTTCCATGGATTCCAGCTCCTCTAATATCGTATCCACGGTCTCAGGTTTACCCTCAGATATTATCTTGAGCTGGTATGATGCTGGTTTTTTCCCGTAGTCTCCCCGCTCATAGACCCTGAATTTTTGATGGAATATCTCTATTATGAAGCCCCTTGTTCTAAGATCCTTGTATACTATGAAGTTGGTCCAGAGCCCGGGTTCGTCCTGTGATAATCTGTGGAGAAGCTCCTGAAAGCTGAGTGTATTATTGGTCTTCTCGTCCACAACGGCTAGCTTTCTGCGCTCAACATTGTATAAGGTCTCGACACCCCTCAGGTAATGCAATTTGTTTCTCCTGTAACCATACCCGTCCTGGTACAGGCTGTCTGCCTCTGACTGTGTGGGCACAATTACCTCTCTGTTAGCATAGACCGCTGTGAAGGGCTCCATTACACTTCATGGGGCACATCTCGGGATAATTGTATCGATCCAACCAGTTTCACTCAATATATTCATACATAATACCCCTAGGGTAAATGAGTTAGAAAACCCCCTGAAAACACTCGTTTTTTTCACCAATACTATTATTGACCTATCAGACATCTCTCTATCAGTTTGCAGTCCAGAATACTCATCATCACAGAGAAACCGAGCTCAGCTAGAAAGATAGCTTACGCTTTAGATGACTCTGGGTCGCCTAGAAACACGAAGTATGGTAAGGTGAGTTTCTATGTGGCTGATCGTGGCGATGATGAGCTTGTGGTGGTCAGTGCTGTAGGTCATCTTTACTCCATTGAGCAGGATGGTGGAGGCTGGACGTATCCGGTGTTTGGCATCAAATGGACCCCAACATACACGCAGAGCAAGCGAGCATCCTATACTAAGCAATA
The DNA here is from genome assembly GCA_964447425.1 of uncultured Candidatus Bathyarchaeia archaeon. Taxonomy (GTDB): domain Archaea; phylum Thermoproteota; class Bathyarchaeia; order TCS64; family TCS64; genus RBG-16-57-9. Next base: position 2,948 of record CAYUTB010000037.1, on the reverse strand, counting down.
TCTAGACGCTATCACTGGGCTCGCCAAGAATATGGATGGCTATGTCAGCGCCTGCGATTATGATCAAGAAGGCAGTCTGATTGCATACAACATAATAAAACACGGAATAGGAGACAAAGCATTAGTCAAATCTCGGCGTATGCTTTACAGTACTCTGACAACGAAGGAGCTGATCTCTGCTTGGGGAAGCATGAGTTCTTCTCTTGATTTTCCCGTTATTGCAGCAGGGAAGGCAAGGCATGAGGCGGATTGGCTTTTCGGGATAAACCTGAGCAGGGCGCTGACTATCTCTGCGCGGAGCTTTCTTGAATATAAGAAAGTGTTGAGCATAGGCAGGGTTCAGGGCCCCACCTTGAAGTTCGTTTATGATCTGGAACAGAGTGTTCAATCATTCATCCCTATACCATACTGGAAGGTATCCGCCGAGACCGTGATTGATGATGTCACATATAGTTTGGAGTACGAGAAACCCCGGCTGGAACGTGAGGTTCACGCGAAAGACGTAGCAGACGCCTGCAGGGGCAAGACTGGGAAAGCGGTAGAGATAAAGACAGAGGAATCGAGAACCCCTCCTCCACCACCGTTTAACCTCGGGGATCTTCAACGTGAAGCCTATAGGCACTTCAAGATGAATCCCTCAGCGACACTAGAAGCCGCAGAGAAGCTGTACCTTGGAGCCTATATCAGTTATCCGCGGACAGAGAGTAACAAGATACCTCCCAGCATCGATGTGAAAGATATCTTGGAGAACCTATCAAAGAACCCTGTCTATATGGTTGAGGTTAAGGAGCTTATTTCTCAGAAAAGGTTCAGGAGTAGACCGGGTAAAGGAGATGATCCTGCTCATCCTGCAATTCACCCCACTGGTCAAAAGCCTAGGAGGTTGAAGCCTGAGGAGCAACGAGTCTATGATTTGATTGTTCGCAGATTTTTAGCTTCTCTAGGTAAGCCTCTGGTACAGTTGAAGACAGATGTGACTGTAGATGTGAATGGGCACCTGTTTTTCATGCGAGGCGTTTTGACTCAAAGACAGGGCTGGACACAGGTATATTCGCCATATTACAAGTCAAAGGACCAGCATATCCCCGAGATAAAAAAAGGACAGGATATACCTGTAACGAAGCTTTCAACACGGAGACAGTACACGAAGCCTTCACCGAGGTACAACGCCTCATCCCTTGTACGCAAGATGGAGCAGGAGAAAATAGGCACAAAGGCTACTCGAAGCAACATCGTTGACACCCTCTATTATCGAGGCTACATCAAGGGTCAGAGTATATCTGTCTCTGAGTTGGGGGAGAAGATCGTAGAGACCTTGGAGCGTTACTGCCCTGAGATCATTCAGGTCAAGCTTACCCGTGATCTTGAGGAAGAGCTGGAGAATATCTCTGCGGGTAAGAAGGACGCTGATACGGTCTTCAGTGAAGTGGTAGCTGAGTTGAAGCCTATTCTCACCAAGTTCAAAGAGAATGAGATTCAGATTGGTAGGGCGATGTCGAACACGATCCAGAATAAACCTGCAGAAGAAAACATTACATGCTGCAAGATATGCGGTCATGAACGAGTGGATACCTCTGTTTTCTGTAAAAGACACCATGTTGCCTACTCGAATATCGAAGCAGGGTATCAGCAGTGGAGATACGCATTAGGATACCAGTGGCTAGAGTATCTTGAAAAACTCGTAAAAGTCTCTGGAACAGGAGACTATGCAAAAGAAATAATCACGGATATACTGGGCTAGGATTCGCCTTTCTGGATCTCCCATCGGCTGTTTCTACCATCTCTCATCCAGTTCCCGCCAATCTCTTTGAGCTTATCGTTTATCGGTCCCCAGAGGTCTCCTAGGAACTTCTTTGGACTAATGGATATGGTGGTCTCGTTTTCCTCTATGTCTAGTTGAGATATGTCGATTCCAGCTGCTTGAAGCATGGATTGAGCTGTCTGTGGCGGCCACTCTTCCTGTGTCTCTGGTTCTTGATGAATTATCTTTGCTGCGGTTACCTCTGCTTTACCCACCGAGATCACTATCCCGATCTTGCCTCCACAGTCTGGGCACGTTATCCATGTTATCTTGTCTTTCTTGGCTGCCATCATTATCATTTATCCTATTTTCTATGTCCGTTAAAAGCGTGTGGTTAAGCTTTTAACATTTGAAGCCTCATAGGGTGCCATTCAGTGATATTCTGTGTCCAACATAAGAGAGGTATTCAGCTTCATGAAAGGTAACGTGCTCGTGATGACTATATGCGAGTGCGTCTGGCGTTCAACCATTGATATCATCTGGCCGTTTCTATCCCTCTATGTGCTGAGTCTTGGTGGTAGCTATGAGACTATTGGGATAATTATGGCGGTTGGTAACGCAGCGAGCCTGATACTGTATCCTCTAGGAGGCTATATCGCGGATTATCAGGGTCGTATCAAGCTCATAGCTTACATGACCTTCGCCTATGCTTGCGCTTTTCTCATACCTGCGTTTACCAACTCTTGGCAGTGGTTGGGAGTCGGTATGTTTGTGCAGAGCTTGGTTACTTTCTATTTCCCCGCTCGCCAAGCATTGGTGGCTGATAGCATCCCGCCTGCAAAGCGTGGTATTGGTTTCGCTGCTACTGTCGCTATTCCCAGTGCCTTCGGTATGGCTGCACCTGTGGTGGGTGGTTGGCTGATCGACACCTATGGTATTAACAGGTCGATGCATTGGCTTTACTTTGCGAGTTTCTGGATCGCCTCAGTCATCGCCTTGTTCAGATTCAGGTACCTTAGGGAGACCGTTGATAATCCCAATAGGCTAGACCTGAGTCTCGGCAAGATTCCGGGACTCATCGTCGAAGCATACCGGAGTACATTCGGCATACTCAAGGAGATACCTCGACGCCTCTATGTCCTGTCTTTCCTCGTGTCTGGGAGCGTATTCTTCGCTTCTCTTGTCAGCAGCTTCTGGATTGTACGCG
>CAYUTB010000036.1:0-19428 GCA_964447425.1 uncultured Candidatus Bathyarchaeia archaeon | reverse complement strand
CGATCCTGCCCATATACGCCGAGAGCTTCAACGTAAACTACACCATGGTTAGCCTGGCTATCTCCATGTACGCCTTCGGCAGATTCCTCGCCGATGTGCCCGTGGGCCTGCTCTCCGACAGAGTAGGGAGAAGACTCATGATGGTTCTCGGCACAATCATCCTAGCCGTATGCAGCTTACTTAACGCCACAGCCCCTACATTCGCCCTCTTCCTAGTATACAGGTTCCTTGAGGGCGTGGGATCAGCCATGTGGATGACTAGCAGGACAACGCTCCTCGCAGACATACTGAAACCGGAGGAACGAGGCAGGGTTATGAGCTACTTCCAAGCCTTTATGCTCCTAGGCGCCTCAGCGGGTCCCACAATAGGTGGCTTCATCGCAACAAGATATGGCCTCAGGGCACCATTCTATGCCTATACAGCCGTAGGTGTAATTAGTCTCGTGCTAACATACTTCCTCATACATGACCCAGTAGGCATGGTCAAGAAACATGGCGGAGACAGCGGATTCTCATGGCCCACTGTAAAGAGATTGCTGTCCAACAGCAGTTTCAGTATGGCTTGCCTAGCGACATTCACCATCTTCTTCATGAGAACAGGCATAAGGAGCACCATCATCCCACTGTACGCGAGTACAGTGCTCGGGCTGAACTCAGATGCAATAGGTATCATCATCAGTTGCGCCACCATAACCAACCTGATTGTGACAATCCCAGTTGGACATGCCATCGACTACTATGGTAGGAAACCCATAATTGTGTTGACCCTAGGCATCACAGCGGTGTCCACACTAATTTTTCCCTTCGCCACAACCTTCGTCACCATGTGCGCCGCAGCAGTGCTGTTGGGGCTGGGTACAGGTGGAGCCGGGCAAGCGCCGCTCGCTTTGGCTACAGACGCTACGATAGATGAGCCTCATGGTCTGAGTATGGGGGTTTACCGCCTCTTTGGGGATGTGGGCTTCGTTGTGGGTCCAATACTCATGGGATTCATCGCAGACAACTCTAACCTATCAATGCCCTTCTACGTTACGACGGTGATAATAATAATCAACGTAGTGCTGGTCCAGTTATTCGCAAAGGAGACCTACTCCCGGAAAAAGGCTGACAGCATGATAGCGCCTCCAGAGTAAATTCTTATTCATTGATTTAAACTAGTTTAAACCATGACGGATTCGGGTACCCTCAGGGTGGATACCATGGATTGGCTTCTCGAAGGGGAAAACCCCTCGGTGAGATACTGGGCTCTACGTGATTTACTTGGATTGAATGAGGGAGTCTCCGAGGTATTGGAGGCAAAATTGGAGATAATGAACTCCAGACCAGTAGCTTCTATCCTCAGGGCACAGAACCCGGCTGGCTACTGGGTCCACGAAGAGGACATGTATCTCCCAAAGTACACGGCTACGACGCATCAACTGCTACAGCTGGCAGAGATGGGCGCAACAAGAACCCCGATGATCGAAAAAGCCATCGAACAAGTATACAGGTTCCAGCGAAACAGCGGACACTTCCTCACAGAGCTACCCAAGTCCGAGAAGGGACGAGACAGTGTAGTGAAAGATGGCTGCTGCTTCGACGGAAATATCCTACTCTACCTGAACCACTTCGGATACCTTGAGGACCCCCGCACCCAGAAGCTGCTGGCCTTTATCTACGATTACTATGACGACGTGAACACCGGGTGGAGATGCAGGGCTTACCCCATAAACCCAGACGCGGTTTTCCCGGTCAACTGCTACATGGGCTCGACAAAGATACTGAAAGCATTCAGCATGATACCCCCAGAGAAACGCAGCCAACGAATGAGAGAGATCATCGCCCGTGAGACTGAGAAGATACTGGAAAACAGGGTCTACAAGTACCTAAGAACCCCTGATGGAACCAGAAAAGACAAGTATGGGTGGAAAAGATTCGGGTTCCCCCTCTTCTACCAATCAGATCTCCTTGAGATCATGATGACCCTAACCAGACTTAGAGTTCATGATGATCGTATGAGCGACGCGGTGAATATCATTAAGGAAACACAGCAAAAGGATGGTAAATGGTTGTTAAAAGACGGCTTCAACGGTAAGATGTGGACAGACATCGAGGAGAAAAACAAGCCAAGCAAATGGATAACCCTCAGGGCAATGTATGTACTCGTGCAGTGGGAGTAAATTCTGATCAAATTATGAAAAGAGTATATATGTTAAGGTTCATTCAATGATCATAGGTGAATAAAACTAAATGAATTGGACACTTATAGGCGCCGTCGTAATAATCGGTGGAGCCGTAGTCTTAACATATATCAACATCTACAACAGGATCCGCACCCTCGGGAACAGGATCGAGGAAGCATGGGCACAGATCGACGTACAGCTACAGAAGCGGTACGACCTAGTACCCAACCTCGTAAACACTGTCAAGGGCTATGCGAGCCACGAGAAGGGAATCTTCGAGAAGATCGCAGAGGCACGCGCAGGGATGATCACTGGCAGCAGACAGGCAAGGGTAGAATCAGACGCCATGCTGACACAGGCACTGGGCAGACTATTCGCTGTAGCGGAAGCGTACCCAGACCTCAAAGCATCGCAGAACTTTACCCTACTACAGGAGCAGCTAGAGGGCATCGAGAACAAGATCGCTTACGCGAGGCAGTTCTACAACGAATCAGTGCTGGACTTCAACAACCTGATCACAACCATACCCGGTGTATGGTTCGCAGGCGGAAGAAAGAAGCACGAGTTCCTAGAGATCCCCGACGAGGCGAGAGTCGTCCCGAAGGTAGAGTTCTAGAATGGAGAGACGCAGCTTCCACGATGAGCAGTCCCGCAATAAGCGGGACAGCATACTACTCGCCATAGTGGTTAGCGCTGTTCTCTTCGCGTTGATCGTATCCATCAGCTACATCTGGGACCCCACGAGCGTCTACATAATGGTGCCTGTGGGGGTCATTATCACCTTCATCTATACTTGGAGCAGCTACCAGTACGGTGACAAGGTGGTTCTGAGCTCAACGGGGGCTCAACCCGCTGAAGGCACCAAGTACATCTACTTGAACGACACGGTTGAGGGTTTGGCTATCGCGGCCGGTGTTCCCAAGCCTGCTGTTTACGTTATGCCCAGCATGGAGCTCAACGCCTACGCAACAGGAAAGAACCCGGAGCACGCAAGCATAGCCGTCACACAGGGGCTGCTGAATACTCTTGACAGGCAGGAGCTTGAGGGCGTCATAGCCCACGAGATGAGCCACATCAAAAATAGGGACGTGGAGTTCATGACCTTGGTCGCTGTCCTCGTAGGATTGGCAGGTATACTGAGCCACATGATACTGAGAAGCTACTTGTGGGGCGGTGGGCGAAGGGGAAGAGACAGGGATAAGGGTGGAAACATCGGCTTGATTATCATCGTGGTCGGTTTTCTGTTGGCTATCTTCGCGCCATTACTGTCGAGACTGGTTCAGATGGCGGTTAGCAGGCGCAGGGAGTTCCTCGCGGATGCTTCGGGTGCTGAGCTGACAAGGTACCCTGATGGATTGGCTGATGCATTGGAGAAGATATCCAAGATTAACACGGGGAAGATGAATGTGAGTGAATCAGTGAGTCACTTATTCATCAGTGACCCGAACAAGTCTGCGCTGGACGCGATCTACAGCACGCATCCTCCCATCGAGGAACGCATCAAACGACTACGCGCTATGTAGTTTTATTTTATAATTTTTTTCGCATATGCCAAATTTGTATCGCAATTATATCCTCTTTTAAAGCAGAAGCTAAAGCAGTTTCATAGAAGGGGTCGAGTATGGCGTGAATTCTTTTTTTAACATCATTTATTTCATTTGGTACTTTAATTTGATTATTAGAAACTAAATAATCAGCCACAATTCCAGTACCGCACCCTATAAAACCTAATAAATTACCACCAAATAGAGAACCCAATAAGGTACCTGAAATAATAGTTTTATTTTTCATTATAAAATTAGTTAAAAATTCGTAAATTATTCTTTTATCTGATTGTGTAAATGAAATTATTTCTTCATTAATATGAGCTATTTCTTTTTGGATGTTACTATAATAATATTTACCATCATTCTCTGTTTTTTTTTATAATGTTCTCAACAATTTTACTTATTGTGTTTCTTCTTTCTAACATTATATCCAAATATGCATCTAATGGTATAGAATCATTATAATTAATCATTAAACCATTCAATATTAATTCCTTTATATCAGTTAATTCATAATCTGTTTTTTCGGGCATTACTTGTTGAATCTGTTCTAAAAACTCCAAATCTTTAAGATCCAGTTGTGGAATTATTTTAAACGCTTGACTGCTTCTTAACTCTCTTACAATGTGAGATATGTCGTATATTTCTTGGATGTTATTTATCTTATTAGAATTTATTTGATCTATTAACTTTGTCAATAGTAATGCATCTGGATTAAGATAAGGCTGAATATTTGTAAAAACGGAGTTAAAAAGACTTTTAACATGTTTAGAATGTGATTTTAATTCTTTTTCTCCTTTTATTAAATAAGAATCAACTAATCTTGGGTCCATTCTTTCTTTGTATTTCTGTAAAAGGATGTAACTTCGATACATATAATATTCATATGCAGAAATATGCGGGAAACTTTGCATCGCATTCACAAAAGAACGCGGATACATAGAATAACTTGCCCCAAATATTGGAATAACAAGGTCCCGATTAAGATATGGAATTAATAACGAAGGATCGTTTACACATTTACAAGTAGGACAAACTTCAAGGAATATTTTTTCATTAAATACAACATTATTAATTAAACAGACGCTATCAAACCCACTTAAAAGTGAATTATTAGTTGCTTCTAAATCTTTAGCTATAGATTCATTTCTAAAAAGATCATAAGGGGTAATTATATTTTTAATTTCTTTTGGATTAAGAATATCTGAAACTCGGTTATATTCGCTTTTATCAAGCTCTTTGGGGATCCCTGCCATAAATATGTTACACATATATTAAAATATAACAATTGTTGATGTGTGATTATCTAGAAAGTAATTAAAAATTTTTTGAATTAATGAAATTAACAAGCATTACCAAATGCTCGATAGTTTTTTCTCCCCAGAACCAATGGAGTACACGTGATTTCTAATGGTTAAAGCCGTCAACGGATTGGTAAAGATTCTAAAACAAGAAGGAATCAAGCATGTCTGCACATTCCCCACAAGCCACATAAACAACGCAGTGGGCGAGGAGGGAGCACCAACGCTCTTCATGGTAAGGGATGAACGCTACGCTGTGTCTGTCGCGGACGCGATTGGGCGTCTGAGCAACGGAAAGCAGATCGCAGCCTGCACTGTAATGGGTGGAGTAAACGCCGCAGGGACAGAGATGGCGTATGGCGCCATGGCTGAGGCATACGAGGACTCGGTTCCACTGCTATGTTTGACTGATGGAATACCGCCCAACGTGCTCGGACGTGAAAGGTACAGCATACAGGAGGGCTTCAAGAGCGTAACCAAATGGATCGGCTACATCAACCAGGCGGAGAGGGTCCCCGAGTACATGCGCCGAGCCTTCACCGAGCTCAGGACAGGGAGACCCAGCCCAGTGCTGCTAGAGGTACCCCGCGAGTTAGGGGATTACAGCGTCGAGGATTACCCGTATACCCCGGTTAAGGGCTGGAGAAGCATGGGAGACCCAGCTGATGTGGAGAAGGCGGTTAAGGCGTTGAAGCACGCGGAGAAGCCCCTTCTCTGGGTGGGGCACGGTGTGTTCAGCGCCGATGCTGTGGATGAGTTGAAAAGATTCGCGGAGCTTGCCCAGTTGCCTGTATTGACTACTTTGAAGGCGAAGAGCTCGTTCCCGGAGGACCATGAGTTATCCATTGGGGTTAGGGGTGAGCCGGCTGAGAGGTTCCTGAAGAACGCTGATCTGGTGTTGACAGTCGGGGTGGGTTATACTCCATGCGGCTTCATGCATGCCATACCGGATGCGTTGCATAAGAAGATCATACAGGTGACAAACGACCCCCATGATCTCAACAGGGAATACGCGGTTGATCACGCGATTCTGGGCGACGCAAAGCTAGTGCTGGGGCAGTTGACCTCTGAGGTTATGAGACAGGGTGCTCCTAAGAGAAACGAGGCGTTGATCAATGAGATCATGGACGCAAAACGGGTTAAGATGGAGAAGTATGGTCCACTGATGGAGTCCAGCGATAAACCCATCAACCCATACAGGGTCTACGCCGAATTGATGAATGTACTCGACCTGCAGAAGAGCCTCGTAACCCATGAATCGGGAAACACACGGGACCAGCTGAGCACAGTCTACGAGTCAAAGATACCCCACGGCTTCCTCGGCTGGGGAAACGTGACCACACTCGGGTATGGGCTCGCTGGGGCTCTGGGCGCCAAGCTGGTTTACCCTGATTGGCAGGTGGTGAGTGTCACAGGTGACGCCGGCGTGGGTTACCAGATGGGTAACTGGGAGACCATGACGAGGTACGGGATGGGGATAACAACGGTTCACATAAACAACGATGGCTTCGGAGGCTATGGACCCGGTTTCTGGGGCAAGGGGCACAGCCCATACACGTATGAGTTGACGCCCAGCACAAAGCTGAGTACAGCCAAGGTAGCGGAGGCGCTGGGAATCGAATCAGAACGCGTGGATGACCCGGATGAGGTGGCTGGGGCATTAAAACGTGCGTTGAAGGCGAACAGCGCAAACAAGCCCTATCTACTGGAGGTTATCTGTAGCAAGTACCCGGTCTACCCCGGCTGGGTAAGATAACCACCCAATTTTTTTCGAGTCTGTTAAATTCTCTAGGCTCTGAGTATCATTTATGACTGCTTTAAAGGGAATCAGGGTACTCGACCTGAGCCATGCCCACGCTGGACCCATATGCACCATGTATATGGCGGCTATGGGGGCTGAGGTAATCAAGATAGAGCCCCAGTGGGGCGAGATGACGCGCATGTTCCCTCCACTCGTGAAGGGGCAGAGCCCGTACTTCATGTTCCTCGGCAGAGGAAAGAAGGGAGTGACGCTGGACCTCAAGAATCCTGAGGGCAAGGCTCTCTTCAAGGAGATGGTGAAAAAGGCTGATGTGGTAATGGAGAACTTCAGCCCCGGAACCATGGACCGGCTTGAACTGGGCTGGGAAGTACTCAGGGAGCTTAACCCACGGATCATATACGCGAGCATCAGCGGATTCGGGCACACGGGTCCTTGGGTAAACAGGCGCAGCTTCGACCCTATTGCTCAGGCTACGAGTGGCTTCATGTGGTTGATGAAGGACGCGATAAACCGTGATGGTCCACCTATTCAGGCTCCTGAGGCTATAGCGGATACAATACCGGGATTTACATGCCTCATCGGCATCCTCGCAGCATTGGTTAGCCGCAGCCAGACAGGCAGAGGGCAACGGGTTGATGTCGCCCAGATGGATAGCATGATAGCCACCATGCAGAGCTTCAGCTTCTGGAATATAGCCGAGACCAGCTTCATGAGTGCTGGGAGGGCTGGAAACGTCGGTGTAGGTGGGCTGAGAAAGACCAAGGACGGCTACGTTATGTTCAGCCTGACGCCGGGCAGGATCACTGAGTGGTTCAATGAGCTACTGGGGATCGATGAGATTGATGAAAAGATAGTGGATAAGTGGGTTGCCGAGAAGACCACAGAGGAGGTTGTGGACCAGCTTGTGGAGATCGGAGTCCCAGTGGGAGCTGTTGTTGACCTTGATGAGGCACAGATATCGCCTCAGGCAGAGGCGAGGGAGATGTTCGTAAAGGTACAGCACCCTGTCCTCGGGGAGATCATCGAGCCCGGGTTCCCCATAAAGTTCAGCGAGACCAAGGGAGATAACACGACACCGGCTCCGCTTCTAGGAGAGCATAACGTCGAGGTCTTTACAAGTCTCCTCGGTTTGACGCCTGAGAGGATCGATGAGCTCCACAAGAAGGGCGTCATCTAACCACACATTTTTTCTACTCAAGCAGCTACTCTCACCGATCAAGTTGAGTCCCCAGATAGACAAGGATAAACTAGTGAAACTTCTCAAAGACCTCGTAAAGATCGACTCAGTGAATCTCTCACTGGTGCCGGGTGCGGCTGGAGAAGCCGAGATAGCGGAGTACCTGAAAGACTGGATGATTGCCCACGGTTTAGAGACAACGCTGATTGAGGTTGAGCCGGGTAGACCTAACGTTGTAGGCGTCTTGAAGGGCTCAGGTGGAGGCAAGTCACTGATGTTCAACGGGCACATCGATACCGTGGGAGCCGACTACATGACCATAGACGCCTTCAACCCCAAAGTAGAGGGCAACAGGCTCTATGGGAGGGGCAGCTTCGATATGAAGGGAGGATTAGCCGCGAGCATGGCTGCGGTAAAAGCCATCGTTGACACCGGGGCGGAGATGAAGGGAGATGTGATCATCGCCGGTGTCTGCGATGAGGAGTTTGCCAGCATCGGCACAGAGCACCTGATGAAGACTGCTAGGATGGATGCGGCTATCATTGGTGAACCTACTGGATTCGATATAATGGTAGCCCACAAGGGTTTCGCTTGGATCAACGTTGTTACCCATGGCTTCGCGGCTCATGGGAGCGCGTATAAGGTGGGGGTTGATGCCATCGTAAAGATGGGGCATGTGCTCATCGGTTTAGAGGCATTACAGAGCATACTGATGGAGGAAACACATCCACTCGTAGGACCGGGGAGCGTCCACGCGAGCATCATCGAGGGTGGAAGAGAACTCAGCACATACCCAGACAAGTGCAAACTGGAGATCGAGAGACGCCTGATACCCGGCGAGACCCGTGAAGACATCGAGCTGGAGATGCAGCAGCTCCTCCAGAGCCTCAGCGAGGGCGACCCAAAGTTCAAGGCAGACTACGAGATCACATTCTACAGGGGACCCATGGAGGTAGACCCAGAGGAGGAGATATGCAGACTCCTAAAAGAGGAGACCACAAAGACTCTGGGAACGCAACCCAGATTCATAGGCAGCGCAGGCTGGATGGACACCCAGATAATCCACGAGCACGGCATCCCGGCGGTAGCCTACGGACCAATTGGGGATGGCGCCCACGCAGCCGTGGAGTGGGTTGACCTAGACTCGGTCTATAAGGCTGCTCAGGTGCAGATGGAAGTCATAAAGCGTTTCTGTGTCTAGAGTAATTCGCTGAGCCACGCGAATCTTTTCTCTGTATCCAGAAAACCGATGCTGTTTGTGCCAGAGACATAGCCGCAGACTTCACCCGGGTTGATGACCAGAACGCCGTTCTCGTGGCTGATGGATGATCTATGTGTATGCCCCCTGACGATTACATCAAAACCTCCGCTGAAGGCTCTGTCAAGGTCCTCTTTCCTGTGCCCATGGAGTAAAGCGATCTTAAGCCCGTCTGCTTCAACCTCGGTGAAGTATCCCCTGATGTCACAGCCAACCTCAGCGTAGACCTTCCTCAAGGTATCGGTCTCGGCGCAGTTATTCCCAAAGACACCGATCATAGGAATATCCAGCTCAGAGTATGGTTTGGCTGTGAAAGGAGCGATATAGTCACCTGCGTGGAGTACAAGTTCAACGTGTTCCTCCTTTAGGCGGATGATGGCTTTCTTTATGTAGGGAACGTTATCGTGGGTGTCGGAGACTAGACCTATTATCATGTTTGGATCAGTGTCTTGTATCTATTATAGGCGTTTTCCCACTCCAAGCCGTCAACTGGGTAGTATTCATGGAGGCTCAGGGTCTCGCTGAGAACCCGTCTCGCCTCGTTGATGTCCCGTAGCACGCCGATGCACTTGTACTGCACTATGGAGTTCCCAAGTGTGGCTGCCTCAACGGGTCCAGCTATTATCTTTCTCCCCGTTATACTCGCTGCATGCTGGTTGAGGAAACTGTTCAATGAGCCCCCACCGATCACGTGGATCACAGGGTAGTGTTTTCCCGTGAGTGACTCAAGCTGCCCCAGACAGTACAGATAACTCAAGGCTAGACTATCATAGACACACCTGATGTGCTCACCCATGCTCTGGGGCTCAGGCTCACCATGCTCCCCACAGTACTCTATTATACGGGGCGTCATATCCCCGGGCGCCATGAAACGTGGATCAGCTGGGTTGATGATTGACCTGAAGGGCTCCGTGTTCGACGCCAGCTGGTTGAGGTCTTCATAGTTTACCTGCGAGCCCTTTCCGGTCCACTCCCTCATGAGCTCCTGCTCAAACCATAACCCGGGTAGGTTCCTCAGCAGCCTGTTGGTTTTCTCTGCTCCTCCCTCGTTTGTGAAATTCAGCCTATATGTCTCATCGTTTATGATGGGTTTCTTTGTCTCGGTCCCCATGAGGCTCCATGTTCCGCTGCTGAGGTAGACGAAGTCTGTATCAGCTGTGGGTACAGCCACCACGGCGCTGCCCGTATCGTGACACGCAGGCACCGAGACACTCATACTCCTCATTGTGCCCAGTATATCACCCGGATACACGACCTCGGGGAAGATATCAACGGGAACGCCTATGGCTTCCAGAATATCATGGTCCCAGCCCATCTCAACTGGGTTAAAACACTGGGTAGTCGTCGCGTGGGTGTACTCGGCTCGTTTCTCCCCAGTCAACCAGTAGTTGAACAAGTCTGGGAACCCCAGATAAGCCCCAGCTTTACCAAGGAACTGTTTACGCCTCCTTGATAGGCTCGCCAACTGGTAGAGGGTGTTGAGCTCAAGGAACTGGATGCCCGTATTGTCAAATATCTCCCTGCGGCTGATCCGTTTGAAGACCCACTCCATCAACCCATTGGTACGTGGGTCACGGTAATGCACAGGGTCCTCCAAGAGGTTCCCCCCAGTATCCAGTAACCCGAAGTCCACGCCCCAAGTATCTATACCGATGCTCTGGGCTCCATCACTCGCCCAGTCAACGCCCTTAACGGTCTCACGCCATAGCTGCTGAATGTTCCAGTGAAGACTGTTCCCACGCTGAACAGGCACATTAGGGAACCTGTGCACCTCAACGAGGCTAAACTCATCATCATAGGAGCACTTCATCACCCTTCCGTTGCTGGCACCCAAATCAACAGCTATGACATGCAAAGAATTAACCTACCTTGACATCACCACAGATGTTCACCTTAAGACCCAGTTCATGATACATGGCTGCCTTCGCCGCCAGCGCCTTATCCGCGTCCTCTGCGGATGGCGCGTAGACCACCTGTATGTGATTGGCCTTATGCTTCGCCATAAACTGGTCCCGGGTGACCCCGTGGAGTACCGCGCTCATTATGGGCCAAGCGGGTGTGGTAGCGTCCCATCTGCGCTGCGTCTCCTCCGCTGGGAGGTCAACCACTGTGCCCCTGCCAAGGTCAGCGATGAGCCCATCAGGGGCTACGTAGATTCTGCTCCAGACTATCTCACCAGGTTTACTGTCGCCCCTTAGGGTTCCACCGCCCAATGGGAAGTACATGGGTGGCTGCCGCATGCTACTGGCTCCCTTGTAGCCGCCTCTGAAGTGGCTCGGGGGCGCGCTGCCGCTGATGAGGAACACCCAGACATATTCTTCGCCATACCAGTCACCCCACCTGACATCGTGGAGCGTAGTATCGGGGTTATAACCCATAGCAGTCCACACCCTGTTTGTGATCAGGGCGTCTATTCCCGCCCCCTCATCCACCTCGTTGAAGTGGGGAAGAGGCTTATCCATATAGAGCACCTCACCCGTCTCCTCGTGGTGAACCGGGGGTCTGTCACTGCAGTTCAGCAAGCCTTCTACTAGGTCGCTGGCTGGCGCCATATCCTTGAGTCCCTGCTGGTACTGGATGCCGATGAGTGCGCAGCCGAACTCGTCCGCGATCCTAGTAGCCGCGATGTACATCTTGCATTGTTCAAGGATCTGTCTATCGGTGAGTTCTGTGGCCTCATCTTCGCCTGTTATGAATGTCATCCCCTTTAGGTCGAGCCAGTCCCTGATGTTCTGAGCCTCCACGTCTGTGACTGTCCTCATCTTGGCAACCAAGGCGCTCTGGCTGAGACGCTCCTTGTAGACCCCGAGTGGGTTCAGCAACTCGTCCTCGATGATGCCATTGTACATCCCCATGCAGCCCTCGTCGAATATCCCCATCACGGCTTTCTCATGCCTCAACTGCTTCGCCAGCGCCTTTCCCAGCGCAGCCTCTTTCACAGGCAGTTTAGCTGGGTTGAGTGGCCTAGCGTGGCTTGTGTCGTGGGTTATCTTGCCCTCCCTGAGCCACTGCCTGATGCCCTTGAGGAAGAACTCGTCATCAAAGTTTAGGCTCCAGATGGTGCTGTACTCGACACCCATCTTTGTGAGGCTCGCGTTGAGGTTCAGCATGCCCACCAATCCCGGCCACTGACCGCTCCAGTTGGCCAACGTCAGTATGGGGCCCCTGTGGTCACGGAGCCCGGCTAATACGTGGTGGCTGTACTGCCACACGGATTCGGCTACTATGACCCGTGCGTCTTTTGGTATCTTCTCGAATACATTCATGCCCATGCGCTGGCTCCAGATGAAGCCGTGTTTCAGCTCAGGGTCATATGGGTGCCCCCTGATGATCGTGTATCCTTCCTTCTCGAAGACCTTGCCCACTTTTTCCTCCATTGCCTTCTGGGCTGGCCAGCACTCTTGGTTGGCGCTGAGTCTGAGGTCGCCACTTGTTACGAGCATTATCTCGTTTTCCTTACGCGGCTTGGGTTCAGTGATCGATGGTATTTGATAACTCATACATCTGAATGGGTGAAATAGGGTGATAAAACTTAGTCTCTGTGACCCGCCCTGTCGAGTATATCATCCACCTTCAGTATCTCCAAAGTGGTAGTCAAACCGGGCGCGATAAGAGATGAACCGGAAACCACCTCGATGACATCGTTGCGTGAAACATACCCCATGTCGAGACTCAGGTTTACGGCTCGTATGATGAGCTCATCCCTGTTATCGGTCCAAGGTACATCTATGGGTCTGACGCCCCAGTACATGTGCATCCTTCTGCTGATCCTTGGGTCACGGGCAACCGTGAGAATACTGGACTTTGGACGATACTTGCTAACCATCAGCGCACTGAAGCCGCTACGGGTGACGACAAGTATAGCGCTGGGATCAACAGCCTCAACCGCCCTAGCCGCAAGACCACCGATTACATCGGTTAACGGTAACCCCTTCAACCCAGTATCACCGTGTCTTGTAATCTGTTCCTGCACGACCCACCCTATGTTATTCATGGCTCGCACAGTCTCAACAGGGTACTTCCCAACAGCGGTCTCGCCGCTGAGCATCACCGCATCCGCTCCATCAAGCAACGCGTTCGCAACATCACTAGCCTCGGCTCTTGTCGGTCTCGGGTTCAGCATCATAGACTCCAGCATCTGAGTTGCCACGATAACCGGCTTCCCCTTTTGGTTGCATGCATCGATTATCTTCTTCTGCAGCAGGGGCACATCCCATGGCGGTATCTCGATGCCCAGATCTCCCCGTGCAACCATGATCCCGTCACTTGCCTCAATGATCTCATTTATGTTTTGAACAGCTTCCCCGTGCTCGATCTTGCTGACGATGGGCTGGTCACCGCCACATTCCCGGATGGCTGCTCTTACTGCCTCCAAGTCAGCCTTTGACCTGATGAAGCTGGCTGCAAACCAGTCACAGTCCATCTCAACCCCGAACCTGATACCCATCAGATCCTTCTCTGTGGGTGGAGCCAGTGAGAGTTTTGCACCGGGTGCGTTGATCCCTTTTCTGCTGGATATCTCGCCCCCCGAGACCACCTTGCCCGCGAACCCATTCAGGTCTGGGTCGATGCCTGTGATCTCCACATCGATGATCCCGTCGTTTATGAAGAGGTGCCCACCAACATTGACCTCAGATGGCAGCTTATCATAGGAGACGGGGAGCTCATTGATGTCGCCCAACACGTTTCTTGTAGTAAAACGCAGTGGCTGCCCATCCTCGACAGTGAAGGGGGCTGATAGCTCCCCCAGCCTAATCTTTGGACCCGGAAGATCCACCAAGATACCGCAGTTACCAGCCTTACGCAGATACTCGATAACGGGTCTATGATCCTCGGGTGATCCGTGACTCATATTGATCCGGGCGACATCCATACCCGCGTTAAGCATCCTGTCAAGTACACGAGGGCTGCTGGAGGCTGGTCCTATGGTGCACACAATCTTGCTGCGTATAAAACTGGGGAAAGCCAATTTGATCAAATAGAGAAACCCCTAGTTAGTTAAAAGAGACACGACCAAGATCCACGGGGGGAAGACTCAAAAAACAGTCCCCGTATTTCATCTGCAAGTTGAAGCCCCAGATACTCATAGTGCATGGACCCATAGGCTCAGGGAAATCAAACAGGGCAGAGCAGATAACGGACAGGGCGAAGACAAACGGATACAGAGTCTATGGGGTTATCAGCAGACGTGTGCTGCGGGGCAGCGAGACAATAGGGTACGATGGATACTATCCCCAGACACAGCGGACCCATCAGATGGTTTACAAGGACACAATGGTCTCGGGACCCGAATGGAAACAACTCAGGGGGCCTTTCCTCTACAATGAGCATGCGTTCCAGTTGGCTAATGATAGCTTGAATGAGGCTGCTCACCTGATGGATGAGAAGACACTTGCTGTGGTGGATGAGTATGGGCATCTTGAGGTTCGTGGATTCGGGCTCTACCCGGGGCTGTTAAAGGTGATTGAGACACTGCGGGGAGGCGGTAAGCTGCTCATACTGTGCAGGACCGATAAGGTCGATAATGTGCTCAGATTATTCACAGGGGAGACCAAGGTCCTCATCCTTGAGGCGAGCCGACGGGACTTTTGGGACTCGTTGGGAGATTCTTTTATTTAGCTAATCAACCCCTACCGTATTCAACTATTAATGGATGTTTTAACATGGAGTATGATAGGATATTAACCGACATTCTGGGTAGAAAGGAGTTCCTAGTAGTAGGAAAAAACGTCATCAGGACCGATGCCCTCGATAAGGCGCTGGGCAAGGCTCGTTACACCGCCGACTACATACCCAGAGACACATCCATCCTCAAGGTTTTCAGGAGCAGCATGGCACACGCACGTATCAGATCTATTGACACATCAGCTGCATTGATGATCCCGGGAGTCGAAGCGGTCTTCACCGGCGCCGACATCACTGGAAACAACCAGATCGGCTACGCGTTACCCGACCAACCGTTCCTGAACTATAAGAAGGTCCACTATATTGGAGACCCCATAGCGTTGATAGTTGCACGTGACGAATACGCCGCAGCCGAGGCTATGGAGAGCATAAGCGTTGATTATGAACCCCTTCCAGCGTATCTGGATATTGACGCTGCGCTGGCTGAGAACGCTGTGGATATCCATGAAGGCGGAAACATCGCGGTAACCACCAAGATCAGGAAGGGCGACGCTGTGAAAGGCTTCAAGGATGCGGTGGTTGAGGTTGAGGACACCTACTGGAGCCCATACCAGGACCACATGTACATCGAGACAGAGGCAGCCTACGCCATCCCCGAGGGTGCAAACAAGGTCACGGTTATCGCGAATGGTCAGAGCCCGTTCCTGTGCAGGGAGAAGGTAGCCCATGTACTGGGCTGGGATATGAATCAGGTTAGGATCATACAGGCGCTCACGGGTGGAGCATTCGGTGGAAAAGACGATCAAGGACCACTGGTAACAGCATACGCAGCATTCGCCGCGACCAAGCTTGGCAAACCAGTGGCACATATATGGAACCGGGAGGAAAGCATAGCCTACAGCAACAAACGGTTCCCAGCACGAATCAAATACAGAAGCGGGGCAGATAGGAATGGAAAAGTAACCGCCATCGAGGTAGACATCACCCTAGAGTGTGGCGCCTACGCCAACAGAAGCCCATTCTGGCTCTGGAGACAGACAGCCCACGCAGCGGGACCCTACGAGGTAGACAACTGCAGCGTCAACGGCAGGGCAGTCTACACAAACAAGGTCTACGGTGGCAGCTTCAGGGGATTCGGAGACCTCGCATTGCACTTCGCGGCTGAGCAGCAGATGGATAAACTCGCATATGAGCTGGATATGGACCCCATCGACTTCAGGCTCAAGAATGTCCTCAAAGTAGGAAGCAGCACAACATGCGACCAGATACTAGACCACAGCGTAGGCATCCAAGAATGCCTTGAGGCTGTAAGAGACGCCTCTGAGTGGGCGAAACACCGTGAACCAGTCTGGAATGGCACAAAGGTAAGAGGATACGGCGTTGGACTCGCCTACCACGGCATCAGTACGAGCCGCAGCACCCCCGACTGGAGCGCAGCCAGCCTACTGATGAATCAGGACGGCAGCATCAACTACCGCACAGGCATCGTAGAGATCGGTCAGGGAAGCCCCTTCGGACACATCAAGATAGTCTCAGAGATCACAGGCGTACCAGTAAACAAGATCAGCATCGAGCTACCGGACACGGATAGCACACTAAACGCGAAACCCACTCATGGAAGCAGGGGACTCATGCTGGGTGGGACAGCCGCAGCAAAGGCAGCTTTGAAGCTCAGGGAGAACATGGTTGCATGCGCAGCCGAGTTATTCGAGATCCCAACTGAGAGGATCGATGTAGTGGATGGCAAAGCGTTCGACAAAGAGAACAAAGACACAAGCATACCCATCAAGGAGCTGGCTGAGGAGATGTACCTCAGAGGCTACGACCCCGGCGCATATGGTTACTTCAAGGCACCTAAGAGGTTCTTTGACGCTGAGACAGGTCTCGGTGTAAACTACAGCGTCTACACTTATGCCGCAACAGTCGCCGAGGTAGAAGTTGACACTGAGACAGGTGAAACACGGGTGACACGGATATGGCCTGCCATGGATTGTGGAAAAGCCATAGACCCCATGATCATCGAGGGACAGATAGAGGGAGCCATCAGCCAAGGAATGGGCTTCGCCTTGATGGAGAACATGGAGCTCAACTCACGTGGACAAGTCATCAACCCCAACTTCACAGACTACATCGTACCCAGCAGCCTAGACACACCCGAGATTGAGCCATGCATAATCATTGAGAAACCATACAAGCATGGAGCCTTTGGCGCCAAGGGCGTTGGTGAACCAGCTATCATCAGCATAGTGCCCACCATCGCGAACGCCATCTACCACGCCACAGGCAAACGGTTCAGCACCATACCCATCAGACCGTGGACCATGCACAAGGCGCTCAAGGAGGACCAACAATGAAGCCCATACCGAAATTCGAGTACCACGCCCCAGCCACCCTAGCGGGAGCACTTGAGCTAATCGATGAACTGGATAACGCAAAGCCCATCATCGGTGGGACAGACCTCATGGTCTCTATGAGGGGGGCAGTCTGCAGCCCGAGTCATATCGTTGACCTAAACAGGATATCAGAGCTCAACTACATCAGGGAGGAGGATGGCTTCATCAAGATCGGGGCTACGGCAACACATAGCCAAGTGGCTTCCAACTCATTAACTGCGAGCATACCTGCACTGTACGATGCTGTGAGCAGGATAGGCAGCCCCCAGATAAGAAACCGGGGAACCATCACAGGCAACATCGTCAACGCCTCACCAGCAGCAGATACGGCTTGTCCGCTTATCGTGCATGACGCCGAGATCGAGATAAGATCAGTGGACGCTACGAACATTATCCCCATCGAGGAACTCTTTGAGGGACCAAAGATCAACTGTCTTGAACCCAACGAGCTGGTAACCGAGATAAGGATACCCAAGCCACCGATGAACTCAAGCAGCGCCTATAAGAGGATAGGTAGACGCAAGGCATTCACGTTATCAGTGGTCAGCGCAGCCGCTTACATCCAAGCAGAGGATAACGTATGTGTTGACGCTGGATTCGCCTTCGGAAGCGTCGCCATGACCCCACTCAGGGTACCTGAGGCTGAGGAGATGTTGAAGGGACTGGAGCTAACGGAGGAGAACATCTTTGAGGCATCCGAGGTGGTCATGGAGTATGTGAAGCCCATCACTGATGTTCGTGGAACAGAGGAATACAGGCGCGACATGTGCCCAGTCCTGATGCGCAGAGCATCACAGACATGCATGGAGAGAATGAGGTGAAACAAATGAAGGTCAGATTCGAGCTAAACGGAAAGAAAGTAGAAGCAGAAACCACACCATACACGAGCCTAACGGACATGCTTAGAGAAGAACTCGATATACACAGCGTCAAGAAGGGCTGCGAGCACGGTGAATGCGGAGCCTGCACCATACTCTTCGATGGATTACCCATGACAAGCTGCATAATCCTTGCGCCGCAGGTGGAGGGACACCATATCACCACACTGGAGGGGCTGGAACGCAACCCAATGATGATAGACCTAAGACAGGCATTCATCGAGAACGGAGCCATTCAATGCGGCTTCTGCACACCCGGCATGCTCATCAGCAGCTACGCGCTCCTCAGAGACAACCCGACGCCCTCACCCGAGGAAGTGAAGATAGGCATCGAGGGCAACATCTGCCGCTGCACAGGATTCACAAAGATCATCGAGGCGGTACTTGACGCAGCGGAGAGGATAATCTCTGAGTGAGCAAGAGATCATCACAAGGCTAAACAAGGAGCTGGAGGAGGGCAGACAAGCCATCCTCTGCACCCTCTACTTTAAGGAGGGCTCTGGTCCACGTGAGCCCGGAGCCAAGATGCTAGTAACCAGCAAAGGCGAAGCCATCGGTACTATCGGAGGCGGCGGAATGGAACGATTGCTGGTGAAAAAAGCCCTTGAAGTGATGAAAGAGGGAAAACCTCACTCATACCACTTCGCGATGGGCATACCAGCCCGAGAAGGAATGATACCGGTAGACAGCAAATGCGGTGGAGAGGTAAAGATATTCATGGACCCAATAACCCCTGACCCAAGACTAGTCATAATGGGAAGCGGATGGATAGCACAGGCAGTGGCAGGCTACGCAAAGGACTGCGGATTCACAGTCATAGTAGTCGATGACGCCAAGACAGCCACCGTTGAGAACTTCCCCGAGATGACAGTGATCAACACAAAATACCCCGAGAGCCTAAACGAGATAGAGATCAGACCAAGCGACTACGTCGCCATGCTGCACGGCGAGACAGGGTTCGAGATCAATGGCCTCAGATACGCTGTGAAGGCTGACCCAGCATACATCGGGTTACTCGGGAGCAGCAACAAGCGTAGGGAGCATGTGAAACAACTCAAAGCAGAGGGACTGGACGAGGCAGCGGTCGAGAAGATCAAAGGACCAATAGGGTTAGAGATCGAGGCAGAGACACCTGAGGAGATCGCTATCAGCATCGCAGCTGAGCTAATCCAAAAGAAAAGAGGCTAACCCTTGAAGCCCTATCGAAGAAACTACACGATAGGCTTGGTTTTAGTCATCGTAGGGTTGGCGATTATGTTGCTCAGCCCTGACGGAGTCGTTGATACTGTTGGTAAGTTACTTGCCGCCGCTGGCTTCATACTAGC
>CAYUTB010000035.1:0-19532 GCA_964447425.1 uncultured Candidatus Bathyarchaeia archaeon | reverse complement strand
GCTCGTTGTTGTGAAAAGGCTCTTCTCATCAACTGGCAAACCATCATCGGATACACTTCCGCATATCCTCATCTGTACTATAGTTGCCTGACGATCCTCTACTTTAATGGTTACTGTATCTTCCGCTTCGTTGCCGTCGCTGTCTCTTCCTATCAATGTGAGTTGATGGGTGCCGATTGACAAGCTGCATTCGGCTACGCTTCCGTATCCAAGATATCCATCAATGTCGCTATACCATTGTAACTGGTTGTCCTTTAGCAATCCATCCTCAAAGTCTGCGCCAACGCCTTCCAGCGTCATCGTGGCTCTCACCGTCGTATTGATGTTAGGTACCGTAATAGACACTAACGGTTTCTTCTCCTGTACCGTGAATGGTCCATAGACCACGTTTCCGGTTCTAACTCCATCTGATACTATAATCTTAACATAGCAGCTCTGACCTCCCGGTAGGGTGCCCACGTCGATTGATATACTGGTTGCATTCTGATCAAGCGAGATGAGTTGCCAAGTCTCCTGATTATCATGGCTGTAGAGCACAGAGTAGGTTAATGTATCGCCGTCTGCATCGCTTCCGCTCCACCTAACCGTTAACTGGTTTGATGCGTCAAAACCTGTTACAGAGACCATTGGCTCGTTGCTTGAAACCGATACGGTCTCGATTACTTCACCGTTTTTCAGTATCAGAACGCTTGCTGTGTCCTCTGGGAAAGCGACGGAGAAAGCGAATCCAATATCTTCATTGTTCCCGCCAAAGGATATCTCTGATAATACACTGCCACTACCGTCAACGCAATGAACTGAGTATATCCCCTCTAACTCAGCGTCTGGGAGCCCAAAGCCCTCATACCAAGAATCAAGAGTTACCTCTCCGCCCCCAATGAGACCCGAGACGAATAATATTCTTTCATGAGGCGGGTCCATAAGGGCCTTGAATAAAAGCTCCATTGATACATCTGAGACCCATGAGGGACGAGGGAATCCTCCGTTAGACCCCATGAAACAGGCTGGATGCGTTGTACCTACTCCACCGAAAGCAGTGAGATCCTCTGTGATGCTCGTATCATAGATTCTGCCATCCTTGAGAATCAGACCTGTAACCTGTTTTCCTAGCGCCCACTCCGCCTTTGAGTAGTGTTCAAAGTATCGATAAAGTCCCAGCATGTGAGCGACCTCGTGGGCTGATACTCCATTGGTGGCTCCTTCCATTACTAGAACAGATTTTGTATTGTAAACTGGAGGCGTATAGGTTATATGTGAAGAGTATCCCTGCACAGACTTTCCTACTATATCAGGCCACCATAAATTGTTCAGGGGGGTTACTCCAACTATCTTCACCTCTGATAGGAAAGCTTCCTTTGCGAGCCAGTTTGCAGTCATATACATTTTCCATTTGTAACCTATGCCGGTTGAGGGTGTTGTTGTCTGAATGATATGGGGTGGTCGCCTATTGGTCATGGTTACATCGTATGTAATGTAGCTCTCCGGGAGCGGATAGACATCGGTGATGAAATCACTCTGTATTTTTACAAAATTATAGTAGTTGAGAGCATTCTGTTCATCAGTCTCAGACCAGCTATCAGGCGATGTCTCCCTTTGCCAATCCAAGTCAATAGGGACAAACCGGATGTAGAGTTTCTCCATCTCTTTAGCCCTGCATATCTGATCCCATGTAAGAGAATCCCTATTAGCAGCCTTCAAAGCCTCCGGCATAAAGAATCCATCCTTGTCTACCTCAGCTGATAGCTGGAATAATCCCTCTTGAAGCGTGAAGAAGAAGTCTATGTATCCTTCTTCAGCTGTTAACTCGGCTGAGTTTGATGACGTGAACACGCTTCCCGTGTCACGGTTCTCCTGACTGAAGTAAACCCAAATCATCGGAAACGTAAAGCCCTTCTCATATCCATGCCACTTCAGGTAGACTCTAGCCGCGGCTTGTCTACCCGCAGCGAAGTACGGTACATTGAAGGTCCCATCAAACATCACTGGGGGCTCGATTACTTGAACCAGCTTCGCGTCCTCGATGGTTATCCAGACAGGTAGTACCTTGAAATCAACCTGTTTTACCGCTTGACCATACTGGGAATCAATTACCGGGGTCAACACTATGAACCAATCCTCTGGCTCCGTTGGGGGGGACTCCAAGTCCAAGACTGGCACCACCTGGCTCAAGGTATACTCTCCGTTCTCAGCTACTATTATCTCGGATAATGGCTCATACAGTTCTCCGTTTCTATACAGAGTTGGGCTGATTGTTGCTCCCTGTATGGGTGCTCCGTTGAATGTTAAACTGCCCTGTATCTCGATAGTCTCACGTGTGGTATATTTCGTCTTGGCTAGTGTAGCTGTATGCTGCAAACTTCCATCCACTTGGAAACCATACTCGAACCAGTTTGAGTCAATGTTTCCCTTTACTTTCCAGTTTCCGGGGTCTCTGAACACTAGGTTATACTCGTTTGTTCCCTGTTCTATTGATGCGAAGACTATGTATTCTGTCCACTTGGTTTTTCCTTCTGTTGACGGCGCGGGTACTGTTATATATTTATTTGATACAATCTCGTTTTCCCTTGGGGTCTCCCACTCAAAGTACACCTTATGTTCTCCCTTGACGTTCCCCAGCTTCATCCAAAAGTAGATGTCATCTCCATAGGAGAACTTGGTTTTCCGGTTCACTGGCTCATCCTTCTCTATCCCGGTGCAGAATGTTGCGTCGAGAATCGTGTAGCTCTTTTCAGATGCGACATTGATGGTCTGGGAAGCCCAGTCTTCGTTATAGTTGCTGTCTACCGTCAATAGCTCGATGGTGTATGTCCTTGCCGGGGGGGTACTCCATGTCCACGTTGATTTTCCAGCTGCATCTATAACATATTCGTCGTCGATATACCAGTAGAACTCCTCTACTGTGCCCCCGAAGGATAATGAGGTACTTGTGAAGATGATTGTTGACTCCTCGGTTGGGCTAGCGGGAGTATATGTGAAGCTTGCCTCAACGTATTCATCTTCCTGCGTTGTGCCTTCATCAATATAGTATAATTCGTAGCTGATTATACCCCTCTGCAGTTTGTACGTGTAGACTAATTCATAGGTATCATCGCTGAGATCATTTTCAATCGTTACATAGGTTTCCTCACCCGGAAAAACCAAGACCCCCATCTGATCCCCTTTCTCGACAACGAAACCTGAGCTCGCCTCACTCCAATCCGATGCGCCTAAGGGTCTAGCCAAAATACCGGGACGTTCTCCTTCCCCTATCTCACGAGTGAAATACACTGTTCCGTCCCTCTCAGCCGTATATGTGAATAACGCTTCTGGTCTATCAGTCCACTTTAATCCGCTACCATCACTGTACATCAGCTTCGTATACTGACCATTACTGTAAGCATAGCTACCAACTGTTCCTGTCTCTATCTCAGCCTCGGTATAACCAGAAGCCAAAAAAACAGTAATCATTGTTGAAAAGACCAATAGAGTCCCGATGACGCGGGTAAACTTCCTCATTTAAATCAAATCTCTTTAGTCTGATCAGTAATAAATGAACCTCAAAACACGGAGATGTAATAAGAAAAAAATTAATATGGAGCCGGGCGAGGGATTCGAACCCCCGTGGAGCCGCTCTGCAGGCGGCCGCCTAAACCGCTCAGCCAACCCGGCGCAACAATGAGAGACGCCACCTGATTTTAATGTTTTGCGGATAAATCAGGTCGATCCGTTTTTCTTATCGTTGTTATTCATCCCTATGAGTTTGAGGGGGATGGATGCTATCTTTCTGGGCTTGATGATGTCCTTATAGAACGCTAGTTTGACCCACTCCGTCGCTATTACGTATCCGATGGTGATCAAAATCACTGCGATAAGTGGTTTCCCCGTCACTGGAGTGAAGTCAAATATTGGGCTAATGGGCAGATAGATGATCGATAAGGTCACTAATATAGCGAATATCGAAGCCAGTACCAGTTGCCTACTGGGGGGTTTTGCCTTTAAGAAAAATTTCTCGCTTCTTATCATGAATAATACAAGTATTTCTGAGAACACCAGCTCCATGAATAACGCGGTTCTGAAGACCCCAATATCTGAAACATGCAGGTACCATAGTAATACCACTATCAACGTCGCGTCGAATACCGCACTCACAGCGCCGAGCAGACCGCTGAGCCTGAAGATGCGGTTGATATCCCATCTTCTGGGTCTAACCAGTTCCTCATCCTCAACGTTATCCGTGCTCACCGATATCACAGGCGTGTCTGTCAAAAAGTTACTGAGGATAAGCTGGCTTGGGAGAAGAGGTAAAAACGTCATTACTAGGCTAGCCGCTGCGACAGTGTATAGGTCCCCGAAGTTTCCCGCGATTGTGTATATGATGTATTTGACTATGTTACTGAAGGTTTTCCTCCCCTCCTCGATGCCATCCATTACCACTCGGAGGTCTTTCTCTAGGAGAATGATGTCCGCAGCGTCCTTCGCGATATCTGTGCCCTGATCAACTGCGATACCAACATGTGCCTCCTTCAAGGCGGGTGCGTCGTTTACTCCGTCACCCATACACGCTGTTACCCTGCCCATCTTTCCAAGTGTCTTGATTATCCTGAATTTCTGCTCGGGCGTTGAGCGGCACATCACCACGATCTCGTTCATCCGTTTCTCCAGTTCCTCATCGGATAACTGGTCAACCTCATTGCCAAGGATAATCTGGTTATCCTCCAGATGTATCCCCACCTGACGCGCTATCTCCCTCGTAACATAAGGGCCGTCTCCTGTGAGTATCTTTACATCGATAAACAGTTCCCTGCTCTTCCTGAACGCCTCTATCGCGCTCTCCTTGGGTGGATCAATGAAACCGATGAATCCTATGAGTGTTAACTCATTCTCATCATCCCCAGTATAGGATTCGCCACCATATTCTTTGAAGGCGACAGCGATAGTTCTCAGGCCCCTCTTACCGTATTCCCTGTAAACATCTAGCAGTTTATCTCGGTCCTCTATCGGCGCAGTCTGCCCAACGCTGTACATGTTTTTTGATAAATCGAGAATATACTCTGGGGCCCCTTTTACGATGAGCAGTCTTCTATTCTCTGTCTCTACGAGAACACTGTTTCTCTTTCTGTTACTGTTGAATGGTATCTCATTGATGACTGTAAAACCGCTTACATCTGTCACGTTTTTCTCGACATGATCAATGATGGCTCTATCAATCGGACTCCCCTCGCTCCCCTCAGAAATACGAGTCCCCATGTAAGCGTATTTTAACACAAGTCCATCCGGGGCACCCCCGAGGCAACTGTATTCCTCAAGCGTGATGCGGTTCTCAGTGATAGTTCCCGTCTTATCTGTGCACAAGACATCCACGTTACCGAGGTCCTCTACAGATACAAGCCGCTTCACAACCACCTTCTTTTTCGCCAATAACATGGCTCCATTCGAAAGACTGATGGTGACGACGATGGGCAGCGCCTCAGGCACCATACCTACCGCTAAAGCCAAAGCAAATAGGATAGTCTCTGGAAGAGCGCTCCCGAATACCGTCTTCAGCACCACTACTACGAAAATAGAGACCAGCACAATCTTCAACAAGATACCGCTGAACTCCTCCATCCTCTGCTGGAAACTACTCTTGCGCTCTATCTCCTTCAGAAGCACCGCTGTGTTACCGATGAAGGTCTGTCTTCCCGTGTTAACGACATAGCCGTGTCCTTTCCCACTTTTTATGTAGGTTGACATGAAGACGAAGTTTGTTAAATCATGAACATCCCTTGAATCCGTGTTGAGGCTATTATGCTCCTTTTTCACGGGGAACGCCTCCCCTGTCAGCGCCGATTCATCTACTGTAACTTCATCCGCTTGAATGAGCCGGATGTCAGCTGGAGCCACCTCACCTTGTTCAAGAAAAACAAGGTCACCGGGTACAAGCATCCTGCTATCCACTTCAACGATTGAATTGCCTCGCCTTACGCGCGCCTTCAAGGTCACAAGTTTGCTTAGATTTTCAAGAGTCTTCTCAGACTGGTATTCCTGATAAAAACCCAGTAAACTGTTCAGGATCACAATACTCGCGATAATTATGCTATCCGTTACCTCACCCAAGAGATAACTTACTATGCTGGCCCCTATCAGCAAGAAAACCAAGGCGTTCTTGAACTGCGCAATAAAGATCTGGACTCTACCCCTCGACTCTTTGGAGCCCAACTCGTTTTTACCGTACTTCTTTAACCGCGACTCAGATTCTTCACTTGTTAAACCCTCAAGACTTGTCTCAAGTTTCCTCGCCAGAACATCCGCATCGTCGCTTGGCTCCCAAACAGTCATTCTAGTATGTAATGCAGCATTGATTTGATATCAATGTTGAGTGAGAATGGTGGGACCGCCCGGATTCGAACCGGGGATCACGCGGACCCAAACCGCGTATCGTACCAAGCTTGACCACGGTCCCAGCGCAAACCGATAAGGACTAACAGGTTATTAAATGATACGTCTAACCGTACCGTTGCTTGGATTCCTCCAAAGCAGCAACTACCGGTAATGTTTCCCCCGCCAGCATACTGAGCATGGCTCCTCCCCCTGTTGAGACATGGCTCATCTGGTCTGTTATCCCCAGCATTGACGCCATCCCCCCCATGTGGCCTCCTCCGACTACCGTGTATCCTCTGCACCGAGCCATACATCGGAGAAGCTCCTTTGTGCCGATGTCAAATCGTCTTCTCTCGAACATTCCCAACGGGCCTTCGGCTACTACCGTTCCCGCTTTCTCGATTATGCTGCAGTACTGGGCGACGGTGTTCAAACCTATATCGTAAATATTTTTCTCCTCTGTGATGCTACCGATGAAGACCTCCACTCTTTCTCCCTTGACGTCAAGGGCTACATCCATTGGAAGCTGAATCTTACCCGGGTAATCATCAAGGATCTCTCTGCAGATCTCCACTTGTCGCTGCTCTTCCTCATCCAGTTCCTCGTATCTCTTCTTCATCTTACCCATAGCCATCTGGAAGTCATCAGCAACGAGACCCCCTAACAGTATTCCGTCCGCGACATCATCATTCAACACACGACGTATAACTGGTATCCTATCATCCACCTTGGCTCCGCCGAGAAGGTACACGCTGGGTCTCTCAGGTTCGCTGAGCACTCTGTTCAAGGCTGTTAGCTCCTGCTCCATGAGGCGCCCAGCGACCATGGGAACAAAGGCGCTGAGACCCACGAGGCTTGCCTGACTTCGGTGTGCCGCGGCGAATGCGTCGTTAACAAAGAGGTCAACGTATTTGCTCATGGTTTTAACGAAATCTGTTTCCTTGAGCTCGTCTGGTGTACCCTCCTTATTCTCCTCTTCCAGCATCCTAACATTGTTTAGGACGAGTACCTCTCCCTTCTTCAGCTCCTTGATCTCTTTCTGGGCTTCATCACCAATGATATCATCAATGTATTTTACTGGTCTCTCAAGATACATCTGAAGTACTTTGCTGTGGCTCTCAAGGTTTGTGAAATCATATTTCCCGGGTCTGCTCTGGTGTGCCCCGATTATTAGCTTTGCTTCTTTAAGGCTTCTCACTGTAGGTATGACCGCTTGTATCCTAGTTGCGTCAAGTATCCTCTTTGTGTTAGGGTCAAGGGGGCTGTTTATGTCTGCTCGTAGGAAAACAGTCTTACCAGATACGTCAACATCATCGAGAGTGAGGAAGTCATACACCATAGGCATCCCGGTGTTCGCAATTACATTGTCGGTTCTATAAAAGCTGTCTGCGTGCTTGTCTATTTTTTCTATCCTCTATATGTTTAACGAGCTTTACTAATTCCTCGTAGTCTGCTTTCATGAAGTAGGTTTCCTCAATATCCTTGAACCAGACAGGTACCTTGTTTCTCTTCTTCGCTTCTCTGAGTTCAAGCCTCATTTTCGCAGCCTTGTGAAAGGTGGTTCTTCTCTCCCTGTTTGTCTCGGTGTCTTGAACTACTTCACTCATCAGATATGCTCCATCTTTAGTCCCAATCGGCGTCAAATAGTCTAGGTCCCCCGGTATCTGCCCAAACTCTGGGTTATGTGGCTCTGCTTGATACCAGTAAGCCACGCTACTGTAATCCTGTTGAAGCATGTTCGCGTGCCCGTGCTCGATCTCTACCGAGATTGACTTACTGAATGGAATCGGGTCCGGTATATGCAGCCTGTACGCGCTGTATCGGCTATTCACTTCATCCATCACCGTCAACCCATGATATGGAGCGTGAAACGCCCCCTTATTCCAGAACCATCCTCCCTGAAAATAATCCTCAGTGCCAGTACCAATAATGCTAGGATGCACCTCGTCATCCACCCTGATGCACTCGTCTCCCTGTAGCATGAGGAGGCTTCCCTTGTCGTAGCTCTGCATGCTGAGCACGCACCCCGCGTAGTGTCCTCTTCCCTTTGCTTGCAGAATTGTATAGTTTCTATCTATCTCTGTGGGGTTCTCCCTGTTATACCTGCAGTGGAAGTAGAGGTTATCTTCACTGATGCTTGTTTTATGGTATTGTATATTATAGTAGAGATGAGTTACTGGGTGCTCACTCCTGTTCTCTATCTCCAGTATCGCTTTATCCTTGAAGGGCATAGGCCAGTAGCAGTAGAATCCTCCGCTGGTCATTCCATGCATCGCATTATAGTGGTGTACATATTCAGCGAATCCGGCTCCGAAGAAATCCCCCATAGGAGCATAGACACTTGGGTCTTCCTCGTTATCCCATCGAAACCTTAGTAGCAGCGTTCTAAGTATATGCGGATCCTCGGAATTCAAGGCGAACCAGATTCTGGAGATAACACCGCTTCCCGCGATCTCACCAAGGGTATAGGTTTCACTAGGTTGAATCGTAACATAGTCTGCGTTTCCATTGTCTGGATCGTGGCTGCTGATCTGGACTGTTTTCCAGGATTTTGCTTTATGAATATTAGAGGGGGATCCGAGGTATTCCATATATAGATTAAGTTATTTCTCGGGTTAAAGTTTAGGCTCCTCCTAAAAAACAACAGAGTAACCAAACTCATGGTAATCAAGCGCATTTTGAATAATCACAATTACAGTGATCGCGAAAACTACGCGAACGTTGAAAAAAAGATTGAAAAGGACTAGACTTCTTTCACTGTGGCTGTTGGAGCCCATCTGCCAATTGACTCGATACCGCCCTTCATGCCATCTGCTGATGAGTATCCTTCGCTTGTACCTATTGTCTGCTTGTTAGCGGCTAGTAGTAAGAACCTGTGTTTACCCGCTTTGTCGATGTTTGTCTCATATCTTTTCTTCTTTGGCGCGTTTTCTTTCACTGACTCTATTCCATTCATGCAGCCTGCCTTAGCTTTGTATCCTTCACTAGCAAGCAGAGTTTGTCCGTTAGGTGCTTTGAGTCTGAACCTGTATTCGCCTTTTTGATCTTTGTATACTTCAAACATTCCATCCATTTTAAATCAATATTAAACGTGTAATGATACTAAATAAAGGGGGAACAAATGAGCTAAGTTCCGATTAGCCACCTAGACGCGTGCTATCCAAAGAAGGGTGTCTCCGCTGTTTACCGAGTAATGTACCCTGAGGAAGCTTACCACACCATCAAATGGGGCAATAGCGGTTTGAGTTGGTTCTCCGAGGAGATTGCACACTACTCCGAGGGGGGCTCCTTCTCGTACTCTCTGACCTGCCTCAACTTTTCTACGCCAAACCCCGCCTTGCACAGCCCATATTCTCTGACTAGTTGGGTCTACTGGTGGAACATATTTTGTTTCTACTCCTTCGAGCATTTTCATATGTTTTAGCACGTTTATTGCGCCATCGTAATGGTACTGTACGTCTTTTTCCCTGATGGGGTATGGTGCACCCGATTCGATCATCAGGCATGGTATTCTATAGATATTGACGGCTTCTCCGGTGTTCCCTGAGATACTCGTTGTCTCAATAAAAGCAGGGTTATAGAGCGAGGCGAGTTCCACCATTTTGTCATACAATTTCTTGTTATCTGTCTTGTAGACAAATATTCCACGGGTCACATCTTCTCCAAGGTCCGCACTATGTGCGTCTATCAATACATCTGATTTACTCACAAAATGCTCGAAGACTTGATAGGCGACACGTTTCGTTATCGACGCCTCTGGGTCTCCCGGGAATACCTTGTTCTGGTTAAGATGATCCAGTTGATTGTGATATGGCTGCCTTGCATGGAAACCCTCTGTGTTCACGATGGGAACCAGTATCAACGTGCCTGTCAGCTTCTCCGGTTTAACCGTCTCGGCCAACCTGTAGACCGCCTCTACTGGGGCGCATTCAACAGCGTGGACGCCAGCCAGAATGGTAACTGTAGGACCCTTCTTCGCCCCGTTGATTACAATGTAGGGGAGCTTCACCTCATGGGTTGATGCGTCTCCTATTTTGATATAGCCTCGGCGAGTCTCTCCCTGCTCGATAACAGTATCTTGTACCCTGAAAGACATTCTATTGATTGTGGGGGTAAAAGAGGGTAAAAAACTTGGGTTAATATGTGTAGTTGCAGATGAAGGGCTCGCGCCAATCCTTCCACCAGCCGATGATCTTGTTTCCGTCCTCTGTTATTACGAAGACATCTTTATTCATCAGCAATTCACTGTTGGACCCATGGACAACTGGTGTAAATATCACCACCATTCCCGGTTTGAGAACTGTCTCATCTGCTCCAGAGATGTAAGGAGGCTCATAGTTTGTCACACCTATTCCTGTTCCTAGAACGATCTTGGGCTCCATCGTGATGCCTTTCTCGGAGGCAACTGCCTTCACAGCTTCATAGACCTCGCTAGCTTTGACACCCGGATTGAGTTTCGCCCTCGCAGTCTCCCTAAGAGTGACCAGTTTCTGGTAGTCTGCTTTCTGCTCCTCTGTCATCTGATCCATGGCGAGCATTCTAGCACCATTACACCAGTAACCCTTGACTGTTGCTACTAGCTCCATCCTCATCCACTCATGGTGTTTCGGTACCCTATTGAACCCTATTCCGTACATTGGGGCTCCCGGCCACCATTTCTGAGTATTTGTACCGCCAACCACCTGCGCTACAGCTTGATGACCTACCTCATCGAGTTCTCGCTCTAATGCATGGATTCGCACGTTCTCTGTGTTACTCATCTCACCAGTCGCCTGAACGACCAAAACGTGGTGCGCCTGTCCCGCTATAGCGTGGTCTGTTTTTGCCGCGATTTCCTCGATTAGCTCAAGCTCCTTCTGAGTTTTTGTGATCCTGAGTTCTCTTAGCAAGTCATCGCAGGGTATTAGCTGGAAGTCCTCAAGGGCAGCCTCCAATCGATTATAGAGGTTTAATGGTATTCTGTTTACATCTACCCCGATTTTACCCGTCTTCCTGACGGTGTTTTTCGCCAATAGTACGGCTACTTCCACGATGCTGCTTGGACTTCCCGGCTTCTCTGTGTATGCCCGTGTCTTGTTGATCCAAGCTAGGTTTAGGAAGCTACTCTCCCACTCATGAGGTATGATACAGGTTGCGTTTTCGCCTCTGGGCCAGAACACCGCCATGTATCTGTCCTGGAAGGTCTGTGGGAAGTGAAGGTATGCTCCTGTGAGGTACTGGAGGTTATCATATCCAAATACAAGTAAGGCGTCGTATCCTTCGTTTTCTATGGCTTTGTTGACTTTTTCAATTATCGCTTCTTTCATCTCATCAGCCTCCTAGTGTGTTGCCCTGATACCGTAGACGTTGTAGAGTTTGTCCCATGTCTTGTACCAGCTGAGTTTTCTGTTGCCTTCTTCGGTGATGGCGTAAACATCCTTGCTGTGTACGAGCTCCTGTCTCGGCCCATACGTGTAGATGTCCAAGGCGATCACCATTCCCTCCTTGAGTTCTGTGCTGCAGTTCAGGTTCAGATACGGTGCCTCGTGATGACTAGCTCCGACCCCGTGTCCGATTCCCGGCTCTTTCCAGAACCCTACCGCCTGTTTCTCGGCTGCTCTAGCAACGTGGGCATATACCTCGTTGCATGCTACGCCGGGTTTGAGCATCTCAAGCGCCGATGCCTTGAGTTTGAGGTTTTCCTTGTAGGCGTTCTCTTGCTCTGGGGTCGGCTTTCCTGTTACTCCCATTCTCCCAACGTTGGTCCAGTATCCCATGTAGTGAGCGCTAACATCCATGCGGAATAGCTCGCCTTCTTTTACCCACCCCTTCTGTGGAGTGTAGTAGATCTGACCATCGCTACCGAATGCACTGTTTAGCAATCCTACTCCGCTTGCCCCATTCTCGTTCACATGAACCCTGATGCGTTCCGTGATCTCGGCGATAGTATACCCGGGGTTCTCAACGACTCCTTCAAGGTGCATCAACGCATAGACTATTCCCCTGTCCGCCTGTTTACACGCACGCTCAATGAATCCTATCTCCCCCTGAGTTTTGATAATCCTAAGGTCTCTTAACATTGGGTCTGCTGATTCCCATACTACGCTGGGTAGTTTTCCTGATAATGAGTCCATCAATCCTTTTGAGACTCTAGATGTGTCAATGCCAATCTTGTTCTTGTCGAGTCCCATCCCAACGATGAGTTCTTCAACTGCCTTGACAAATCCCCCTGTCTCATAGCCCTGGTTCTCGTCATAGACGAGCACTTCGCCAGTCCAGCCTTGGTCCAGTAATGCCTGTGACCAGTCTTGTGGTACTATAACAACTGGTGTTCCCTCTTTCGGGAGCAGGGTTGCGGCTTTTCTTGATGGATAATTTTCCGCAAAGGGCAGGACTGTTCGTGTAATATAATTGAAGTTGTCCACGCCCACAGCCAAGACTGCGTCATATCCGCTTTCAGCAACCGCAGTCTCGTTTTTTTGTTTGAGTTGATCCATTTTGGATGCTCCTAATCGTTTAGAATCCCTATTTTAGCTAAACTAGGAGTACATTCATTGCATATAAGCAGTTTTCGATGTCTGGGTTACGCTTTTATATAAAGGGGCACCGAAAACTGGGGTTTTAAGGAATTGGGTCATAAAATTTCTGTATCTCTATGACGTACCCCTCTGGGTCGTGGAGGAGGAATATCCTGAGGTTGAGTGTTTTGTCGTCATGAGGCTCATTCAGGGTCTTCACTCCGTTTTTCTTGAAGTGTTCATACCACGCATCCGGGTCATCCACGATAACTGTTAGCATCACAGGCTTCGTGTCACTGTATTTATGGTATCCAACGTTACCGTCCACACATCCCATGTAGGCGTTATCTCTTATCTTGAAAATCTTAGCCCATTTCTGGTCCTGAATCAGCTCAAACCCCATGATTTTTTGGTAGAACTCGGCTGCCTTCGCGAGGTCTTTGTAGTAGAAGAATGTTAGAACACCCTCTGCTTTTGGGTACTGCATGCCCTTAAACTGTAATATTTCGTTTAAATTAGTTTCCAGTTTGATTAATCTATAAATTTCACCCCGCGTCAGCTTGATCTGATAATTATGGTGGATGTTGGATCAAAAGCTCCTGAGTTTACATTGATAAATCATAACATGAAAAAAGTCTCACTCGGCGATTATCGAGGAAAAAACGTGGTTCTCGCCTTTTACCCCGGCGCCTTTACGAGCGCATGCAAGAAGGAAATGTGTACTATAAGAGATGATATCGCGAAGCTAGAAGACCTAGGTGCACAGATACTTGGCATCAGTGTTAATGATCCCTTCAGTAACAAGGCGTTCCATGAAGAGAACGTACTCAACTTTCCCCTTCTATGCGATTATACTAGGGAGGTCGTCAAGAAGTACGATGTTTATCATGAGAACTTCGCTGGGCTTCAGGGGTACACCGCTGCCAAGCGTAGTGTATTTATCCTAGACGCTGATGGCGTGGTTCGGTTCAAATGGGTTTCTGAAAACCCCGGTGTTGAACCTGATTACAATGAGATAAAGAAACAGTTATCCAAGCTAGCATAATTTTCATATTATCCACTTTTCTTTTTATCAACTAATGTTTAATAACCACAAAAATAGATCAAATATTGAGAATTTTATGAAAAGTTACATCAAAATATATGGACCACCTCTGGCAGAGGCGCTAAAGGCTCTGAGAACCGTAGCGATCGATACTCAAGAAGTCTGTGTAATGGACCCCGGGATCGAGGCAATTATCTCCGCTCCCCATGTATCCAGTGGGTCTTCACTGGACTCTGTTTCTATGGTTATGGACTTTTTCGGAGGCCCAGAAGCCATAAGCGAGGAGCGTTGTGAAACCATCATTAGCAAGAGCCGTGAAAGCGTAGGAAAGTACGATTTCTACTATGAGTGGTTTAAAAAGCCGTCAATTGCCCAGATCGAAGCACTAATTGTTAAGATCGATGAAGCCCTTACTCCGGTTGGAGTTAGGTACACAATCACCACCAAGTAGTTTCTCTATTTTTCTTCTATTCTCATAAGCGCTTTTTCTATGTTATTTGTTGGTAGATTGCATACGAAATCCTTGCAGACATAGATCATTGGTGTTTTTGTCTGTTTCAATTCAGCTAGGTAAGGTATGGATTCAGCCAATTCGCTGCTCCAGACATGAGTAACTGTGTTCGGCAGATACTTTCCTGAAAACACTTCGATAATTTCAGCAAGTTTCTCAGCCTCACCTGTCAAAACAACCTCGGTGCTCGGTCCGAAGGCGAAATCTAGTCCAGATAAAAACATCGAGTAGGCATGGGGTGCTCCAAGCACACTCGATGAGAAGTATCTCGATAGCTTCTTCGCCTCGTCCTCTAACTTATTTTCTCCAGTTAGTCTTGATAATCTTAGCATGTTGTAAAAAGCTACAGAGTTTCCGCTTGGTATGGCTCCATCGTAGATTTCTTTTCTTCTTGTCAGTAATATCTCCGAGTCCTCTGATGTGAAGAATAACCCCCCATTCGCATCACTGAATTTTAGGAGCATCATATCATTTAGTTCTCTAGCGGTATCGAGGTACTGTTTCTCGTATGTTGCCTGATATAATTCTATTAGCGCCCAAGTCATGAACGCGTAGTCGTTCAGGAACCCAGCTATCTCGGCCTCATCCTCTCTGTATCTATGAAGCAGTATGCCTCCATCCCACATTTTGCCAATTATGAACTCAGCTGATCTAACCGCTTCCTCGATGTACTCCTTCACATGGAATGCTCTTCCCGCCTTGCAGAGAGCCACAATCATCAAACCATTCCAGTCAGTGAGAACTTTGTCATCTAACAATGGGCGGGGTCTCATCTCCCTTGCTTCAAAGAGCTTGTTCTTTGCCCCTACCAAAACACTGTTTTCACTTTGTTCCTTCTTCATGTGAAGTATGTTTTTACCTGTTTTTTGCTGAGTCGCCTCCTCGAGGTAATTGCCCTCTGGTCTCACATTATAATGCTTGATGACTTGTTCAAATTCTTCTTCAGTGAGAATCTTTTCTAGCTCCTCTACATCCCAGACATAGAATTTTCCCTCTTCGCCCTCGCTGTCAGCGTCCTCGGCTGAGTAGAAGCCACCATCAGGTGATGCAAGGTCTCGGAGTACGTACGCGATGATCTCCTCCCCAGTTTTCCTGTACTCCTGTTTTCCCGTTGCCTGATATGCCTCGGTATATGCCATTAGAAGCGTGGCTTGGTCGTAGAGCATCTTCTCAAAGTGGGGTACGAGCCACATCTGATCCGTGCTGTACCTGTGGAACCCGTAACCGATGTGGTCAAAGATTCCCCCCCGTTTCATCTCCGTGAGAGTCTTCTCCACCATATCCAACGCTTTCTCGTTTCCAGTCCTCCTCCAATATCTCAGCAGATACAGCAGATTGTGTGGCGAGGGAAACTTGGGGGCTGACCCGAATCCACCGAATTTATCATCATAGAGATCATCCAAGAGCATAAACGCAGTATCAAAGACTGTTACTGGGATCTCTTCGTCTCCTTCATTTATATGTCCGAGGTTGTGAGCCACGTTTTCACTGATGCTTTCCAGCCTCTCCCTTTGATTCATCCAGTAGTTCTTTATCTGGGGTACAAGGTCCAGCATACCTATTCTGCCGTAACCAGACTCCTTCGGTATGTATGTGGCGGCGTAGAATGGTCTCTTATCCGGTGTCATGATGATGGTGAGTGGCCATCCACCTCCACCGGTTAACATCTGGGACACAGCCATGTAAACCCCGTCTATGTCGGGTCTTTCCTCTCTGTCTACTTTGATGTTGATGAATGCCTCGTTTATGAGTTCCGCAACCCGTGAATCGGTGAAACATTCATGCTCCATCACATGGCACCAGTGGCATGTTGAGTACCCTATGCTGAGAAAGACGGGTTTATCTTCCACTTCTGCTCTGAGGAAGGCTTCCTCGCCCCATGGATACCAGTCAACTGGGTTATATGCGTGTTGAAGCAGGTATGGGCTCTTCTCGTCTATGAGTCTGTTTGGCTGTGACATTTTGTTAACCTATTTTCCCTGATACAAGTTGTGGTACGCCCAATCTTCTAGTAGTTTTCTCTCTGGGCGATTCAACTCACTCTTAATCTGATCTTCACTAAGGCTAGGGTGGATCTCCTGCATCTTCTTCCCCACGATAATCAGAGTTAAAACCGTGTATTCATCTGGTATGCCCAGAACCTCCCGTACCTTCTTTGGGCTGAACCCCGCTATTGGATGGGCTACCAGTCCAATCTCTGTTGCCCTGAGAATCATCGTAGCCGTAGCCATGCCCAAGTCAAACTGGTGATACTCCCTTTCATGTATCTGGCAGTCATCACCGGGTTTTGTGAATGCAGCTATTATCATCGATGACTGCCTCGCCCAAGCGTTTCCACGGGAGAGCGCCTCATACATCTCCTCCAGCTTCGCCTTATCGTAGACAAATACAAGCCTCCATGGCTGGTTATTGAAACATGATGCCGAGAGTTGGGCGTGTCTCGCAAGATCTTCCACGGTTTCCCGGGTTATATCCCCTTGTTGAAGTGATCTGTAGGCTCGCCTTGTTTGAATTGCCTCTGAGACGTACAAGTTGTTCACCAGAATATTGGTAAAGTTAAAAGAGGTTTATTTAAAGGGTCTTAGGATTCTCGGATATTGTAGAAGGCGCGTTGTACCACTTCAGGCAAAGCAGGGTGGATATGCATCGCTTCTATCAGTGGATGAACCGTTCCCTCACCAGCGTTCATTACATTGATCACTTCCTGAATCAATATAGGCGCACTCGACCCAACGATATGCGCACCGATTAACCTGTAGTCTTCCTTTGTAAGGAGAACCTTGACGTACCCATCCTCCTCCATCATGGCGGCTCCTTTTGCAGTGTCGATGTAATTGTACTCGCCGATGTAGACGTCCAGCTCTCTCTCCTTTGCCTGCTCCTCAGTTAATCCGACCGAGGCTACCTGTGGCCAACTAAACACAGCGTAAGGCACTAGATCATAGTCCATCGGATGGCTATGGCCATGACCATGGCTAAAGCTATGCCATACTATCTCGGCTTCCTTATTCGCCACATGTTTGTACATGGCTTTACCGATGGCGTCTCCTAGTGCCCAGATTCTAGGCTTGCTGGTCTGATACCCATCATCGACGATGATAAAGCCCCTGCTGTCCACCTCGACACCCGTCTTCTCCACCTTCAACAAGTCAGCGTTGCTCTGACGACCAGCAGCGATAAACAGAGAACTCACCTTATACTCCTTCACTGCTCCATCCTTGGTCTTCGCTATTACCTTGAGGTTTTTTCCATCCTTCTTTACCTCGGTGACCTCAATATCGGTCTCGATGTGCATCCGCTGCCTCATGCTTGTGGTCATTATCTCTGAGATCTCGGGCTCAGCTTGTTTGATTAGCCTCGGGCTCCTGCTTAGAAGAGTAACCTCGGTACCCATGCTTGAGAAGAAGTGAGCCATCTCACACGCTATAAAGCCGCCTCCGACGATAACCATACTCTCTGGTTTTTCCTCAAGCTCCCACACGTTCTCATTTGTCAGGTATGGGACGTTTTCTATTCCCTTGATTTTTGGGATGAGTGGTCGTGCGCCGCTTACTAGAAATATGTTTTTTGCTTTGATGGTCTCTTCCCCCACCTTCATGGTGTAGTCATCGATGAACTCCCCCCTCACCGGGTAGTATGAGAGGCCCTCCACATTGCCTATTGACTCCTCCATTGGTAGCCTATCCTGTTTTACATATTCACGGGTCCTGCGCATGATCCCCGGGAAATCGATCTCCTCTATTCGGGCTTTTATCCCCAGCTCCTCTGCATGTTTGATTATGTTGACCAAATCCGCCGGGTAGATCACCATCTTTGATGGTATGCAGCCTGTGTTAAGGCAGGTGCCGCCTAGCTTTCCCATCTCAACCAATGCCACTGATTGCCCATTATTCACCGCTGCGTCGGCTATCATCATGCCGCTCCCGCTACCAACGACAAGGACATCAAAACTTTTCATGGTATGAAATCATACAGGGGCGAATAAAAAGGGGGGGATTTACTCAAGCGTGGATATCCCGTACTTGCTATAGTATTCATTCCACAGTCTTCTCATGTCTTCGCTGAGGCTGCCCTTGATGAGGTTGTAGATTGTCCTGATATTCTGGATACTATGCACTTTGAGGTTGAGCTCTTTTTCCAGATACTCCACTGCGCCGAGGTCCTCTATGTTATCCTTATCTCCGAGACGTTCAAGGCGGTCAACGGCTATCACGAGCCCCACAATCTTGTGATCGCCGAGCAGCCTTAGCTTCTCAATGGTCTCGACCTTTGTGATGCCCGTGGTTATGGTGTCATCGACTACTAGGATGCGTTGACCGGGTTTGAAGTAACTGGCTCCTACCAACACACGGTCTGTGCTGAGGTCTCCATAGTTCTTCTCCTCCTTCCTGTCATACATGTAGCGTTTATCCATACCATAGAGTTCGTTCAGTCCCTCACACGTCAGGGTGGCTAGACCTATTCCTTTGTAGCTTGGTCCGAAGACATAGTCGAAGTCGGGTATGTCTCCCCTCTCCATCAGTAGGGCTATGTAGCTGGCGAATGCCCATTTTACCTTGGCTAGGCTTTCTCCATCTGTGAGTGCTCCGAGGTTGATGAAGTATGGGCTCGCTCTGCCGCTCTTCAGCATAAAAGGCTGGTCTGCACTGGGTGGGAACCTCAGGGCTCCTCCCTTGATCAGTGCCTCTAGGAATACTTGCTCTATCTTTTCCTCTGACACCAGTCCTCCACCCTCTATCTTGAAGTGTTCGCTCTGAATACTCTCAAGGATCGCGCCATACCATGTTATACTTCCACAGTATTCACAGTGGAGCTTGGTTTCCTCGATCCTCTCACCTGACTCGACTCTAAAGTTTGTCTCAGGTGCTGCGAACTCCTTGTTCGTCTGGCATAGAAGGTTGGGGCATTTGAAGACTCCTTTAATCTTCTCGGGGAGCTTGATTACTCGTTTCTCCTTTACCTCCCAGTTCTGTATTACGTTCAGGGTGGAGTTAGGGGCAACGAAGGCAATCATATCTATCTCACTGGATGTGAGATAGGTTCCCTCTATCTTGATCAAGTCTTTTTTTCCGAGGCTTCTGCTTACAACGTTCTGTGCGATAAGGGTTTCAGCGTCGCTTGGCTGCTTGAGTAGCTTGAG
>CAYUTB010000034.1:0-19636 GCA_964447425.1 uncultured Candidatus Bathyarchaeia archaeon | reverse complement strand
GTTATATCTTCTACTGTAATAACCAGACGATGGATGAGTGTTTCAAGAAGGCATTATTTGGTAACACCTACAAGCATTGGGAAACAATCAAGAAGATCAAAAAAGGAGCCCTTATTTTTCTCATCAATCTCAGCACAGGAATTCTATACGGTCCCTTCACAGCTACGAGAAAGTCACAGCTCAATCTCGATCCTTATGCTTTTCTATCATCTGGGAGAAACTACCCTGCCCAAGTAGAAGTACAGTGGCGTAGACTGATGAAAATGGAGAGACCTTATAGCAAATTACCGTTTTTAGATGGACAACGATGTAGACTAAAACCATCAGAGACGGTTCAGTTAATGAGTAAACTGATCGAAGAGGACAGCAGGATGATTCATAGATGGGCTTAGTGGAAAGGCTTTTAGGGTCTGTGAAAGGACATCTCTTGTCTAGGAAAGTGAAAAAATGGGCATTAGAGTCGCTATAGCTGGAGTCGGAAACTGCGCATCAGCCCTTATACAAGGTGTTGAATACTACAAAGACGCGAAAAGAGACGAGAACATACCCGGAGTAATGCACGCATACTTTGGCGATTATCACATCAGTGATGTCGAGTTCGTCGCGGCTTTTGAGGTAAATAAGGAAAAGATTGGAAAGGATCTAAGCGAGGCTATATGGGTGGCTCCTAATAACTGCGCAAAGTTCTCAGATGTACCCAAGACGGGGGTAATCGTGCAAGCAGGCCCCATAATGGACGGAGTTGCCCCACACATGTATGAGAGCTTCAGGGTAGATAAGACAATAAAACCCGTAGATGTAGCACAGGTGCTCAAAGATACAAAAGCAGATATGCTAATCAACTATCTCCCTGTGGGCAGTGCCAAAGCAACTGAGTTTTATGCCCAAGCGTGCCTAGACGCAGGATGCGCCTTACTCAATTGCATCCCGGAGTTTATCGCCAGCAGACCAGATTGGGCGAAAAAATTCGAGGACGCTGGGTTACCTGTTGCGGGAGATGATATAAAGAGCCAGCTAGGCGCTACCATACTGCATAGAGTAGTTTCCAAGCTGTTCTATGATAGGGGTGTCCTATTAGACTCTACATACCAGTTGAATATTGGGGGTAACACGGATTTCGAGAACATGACAGTTGAGAACCGGCTGCAGACCAAACGTGTAAGCAAGACAGAGGCGGTTCAGAGCCTTATACCATACAAGGTCCCCACGCGTATCGGCCCAAGCGACTATGTTCCATTCCTCGGCGACCACAAAGTATGCTACATCAGAATCAACAGTCACAGCTTTGGCAACCTACCGATTACCTTCGACGCTAAACTGGTAGTAAATGACAGCCCCAACAGCGCAGGAGTAGTCATAGACGCCCTCAGAGCAGTAAAGATAGCATTGGATAGGGGAATCAGCGGTCCACTTCTTGGAATCAGCAGCTATAGTTTCAAGCACCCTCCAACGCAGGTACCGGACGACGAAGCGAGAAGATGGGTCGAGGACTTTATCGAGGGAAAAAGAGACAGATAGATTAGAGCCAGAGTTTTAGCTCTGCTTCTGCTTCCTCAGGGTTCCCAGAGGCGTGGACAAGGTTTTCCACTGCGCGTCCCTCGGATGTGCTTTTCGCTATTGTGTCGATGCCTAGATCGCCGCGTATTGTTCCCTTTTCAGCTGTAGCGGGGTCGGTGTAACCGGTAATTCTTCTCACAGCCAGAATGGCGTCTTCTCCGCCTATTTTTATTGCTAGGACTGGATTCCTGCTGAAATAGTTCCTGAGAGCTGTTAACACCTTCATCCCATGTGCCACTGGATCGGTGATACTCGGCACAGCTGCTTTAGCCTTATTTCCAATGGATAACGCCATCGAGTCTGGGTAGTGTTTCTTCAACTGATCTATTCCTACCTTCTTGTAGAACTTAACATCTAGAATCTTCAGCCCAGTATCTTCATAATATTTAATGATTGATCCAGCCTTGTTCCGCTCTAAGGCATCTGGCTTCAAGATAACCAATGTCTCTTGATACATGTGAAGACGGATCACGTGCAACATTTAAAGGTTTGACGATGAAAAAAGATGGAAGTGAGTTCACTTTTTCCTGTAAGACACTGTTCTATACGGTATGTCAGCTAAGATTCGTATGTTATCCATGGAGAGCTCGGATTCGTGTTCTCTCCAGTATGCCTCATGATCAGGATTGTATCTGCTTTGAGACAATGGATCTGCCTTGATCAAAATATGCATGCGGACAGCCCCAGGCCCAAGCCTCGTATTGAAGGAGCATCCAGACACAGGACATTTGAAGCGATCTATGATTGTAGCATCTTCTGAGAGCGAGCAATATTTTTTCAGATGCTCGGGGATGTTAAGACTCATTTTTCCCCTTG
Organism: uncultured Candidatus Bathyarchaeia archaeon; assembly: GCA_964447425.1. GTDB lineage: Archaea > Thermoproteota > Bathyarchaeia > TCS64 > TCS64 > RBG-16-57-9. Next base: position 17,263 of record CAYUTB010000034.1, on the reverse strand, counting down.
AAGATCATGATCATGATGACAGATATATGCGTTACCGAAAATCGATGATAAAACAATTGGCAGTTGGGTAATAAAAGCCGGATTAGTATAAAATAAAAAATAAAATAGCTTAAACTGAGAGTAGGATTATTTTCGCTGTTTTAGACTCCAAGCCTCGGTCCACTTGAATTTACGTGGATCACGCTTGAGGTCAATGGCACTCACCTTGCACTTGCTAGCACAGAACCTGAGCACTCTGCCGTCACGACGGACAAAGCTGGTCCCTGTACCCGGTGCAATTTGCGTACCGCAGAAACTACAGTTATGGACTTGTGGCATCATATATCACCTATCGGATCTTCCTAGCCTCACGCTCGGTTTCACGTAGAAGCAGGATGTCATCGATTCTGACTGGTCCTTTAACGTTACGCGTGAGGATACGTCCCTTGTCTCTGCCGTCATCAAGCCTGACTCTCACTTGCATAACTTCACCTGTTAGCCCAGTTCTTCCTAGGATCTGGATGACGGTAGAAGGCGTAAGAAGATCAGAATCTTGACTCATTTTACTTCACTAACTCTTTTACTTTAGCGACAATCTCAGATATGAGGTTCTCGGCGTCACCAGCTTCCTCTATGGCAGCTGCTGAAGAGCCAACGCTTATGCCTAATGCTGCGCCAATTCCTTCCTTTGTTGGGACATACACGAATGTTGCCTTTCTCTCCTCACACAGTAATGGTAGGTGTGCCACGATTTCCGGTGGCTGAACATCTTCCGCTATGAGTACGAGTTTGGCTTTGCCCCTCTCAATGGATTTGGTTGCCTCATTTGTTCCCTTTCTGATTTTTCCTGTCTCTGTTGCTATTTTGAGTGCTTCGTAAGCCGCGTCTGCGACTTCTTTCGGTACTTCGAACCTTACATAGAAGGGCTTCGAAGGATCTACATCTCTGGACATTTCATTTCCCTCTTAAATGGTACATAGCCATACCAATTTGTTCTTTATTAAACGTATCGTTAATTAACAAAATGATGTGATTTACTTGTGTGAAAAGTAAGCGATAAAGGGTTTGACTTGTTCAACACGGCAGTATCCAAACCGCTCAAACTGGAACATATCGTCTCGCTTCATGTCCTGAACGCTTTCCTCGGCTAGTCCAATGACCTTTGAGGCATCTGGCATTATTACCTTTGCTTCAACGCCTTCGCCGTATGGCAACCAGTTGATGAAAGACGCCTCGACATCTCGGGCAATCTGGTAATCTATTGAGTGAAAATCAGCCGTTATCTCATCGCTAACCTTGGTGATCATGATGTTGGCTACTCCCATGAGCCTGACAATCTTCCCTTCCTCCATCTTATCCAGATCGCTCCGTGATAGATTCAGGCAGATCGACCCGTTCACTGGCTCCAATACGTGGACCCTGTTCCCTCTATCGGGATGATCTGGGTGAACAGGCAGTTTGGCGGTTATGGTCTTTTTTATGCCATTTACAATGAGCTTCACTGGCGTCTCTACGAAGCTGTAACGATTGCTTCTGGGCTCAATGATTTTTCTGTTCTCAGCAGCGAAGTTATCCCAGCTAATCGAAACATTGACGGGTTTAGGGCCAACATGGATCATTATCTTACGGATAGCCTCAGGCTGTATCCCACGTCTTCTAAGCGCCCTGAGAGTGCCTAGCCTTGGATCATCCCAACCCTCGTATATTCCCTCATCTATACCAGCGCGCATCTTGGATTTGCTAAGAATGCCTACCTCAAGCCCAAGTCTGCCTACGTTGATGATCTCAGGGTAATCCCAGCCGAGGTGTTTCTGTAGCCACCTTTGACGTGTAGTGTTAACATCATGCTCTTTTCCACGAATTATATGGGTGACGCCCATAAGGTGATCATCCAAACCACAACTGAAGTTGTATAGGGGCCATACACGGTACTTGTTGCCCTGCCTAGGATGCCATGTCTCGCTGATCCTTAATGCAGGCCAGTCCCTGACCGCTGGGTTAGGATCATTTAGATCGGTCTTTATTCTTACTACTGCGTCTCCCTGTGCATACGAGCCATCTAACATCATGTTCCATCGTCTAAGCTGCTCCTCTGGGGGTAGCTCACGGCATGGGCATGCGGTCTTCTCCATGTACAGTTTTCTGAACGTTTCCACGTCGCAGTCGCATACGTATGCGTTTCCTTCGCGGAGCACCTGCTCAGCGTACTTGTAGTATATCTCAACTCGTTCTGATTGAATGTATTTCTCATCAACTTTGACCCCGAGCCAGAGAAGGTCCTCAAGAATGGCGTCATACATTTCAGGGATAGGGGGTTTCACCTCTGCACTGGTATCCTCGTATCTGAGTATGAAGTGGCCTTTGTACATCTTGGCGTATTCATCGCAAAATATTATGGGCTCAGCTGAGCCGAGATGCAGCGCCCCATCTGGATTAGGGGCAAATCTAGTCTTAATCAGCGACCATTTTTCTACGTTTTTCAGTGGGGGAAGGGTTTTTGGTGCTTCCTCGATTTTATGTGATTCAAGAAGTTCGGGGTAGTTATCTTCGATATATTTTTGCTGTTGTTCCTGTGTCCATGCGTTTGCTTCTTTGATTCCTTGGGTAATGATGGGGATTACTTCCTTGACCCTCGATTTGAGATCGGGGTACTCGGCTAATATCTTGCCAATTACAGAGCCTGACTGGGCGGTTCCATCATGCTGGGACGCGTTATGGGCGGCGAATTTCTTTGCTGCCTCGATTATGTCATCGTTTGTCATGGACACAGTTGGTCTCGATGAATAGAAGGGGAATAGCTATTATTCCTTTCTCTAATACTCTCGCTGGACGAAATAGTTGACGAGTTCAACTAGTTGCTGTTTCGCGGGCGTATCCCTGAGGCTTTCTATACTCTTGAAGGCGCTCTCAGAGTATTTCTCAGCCTTCTTTTTCGCGTATTCTATTGATCCAACATCATTCAGTACCTTTACGGCTGCCTTTACTGCTTCAGGGTCGGACTTTTCACCCATCGCCTTCAATAAAATATCCAATTGTTCACTGCTCGCATGCTTGAGGGCATGAATCATTATAATCGTCTTTTTACCTTCCCTGATATCGCTGCCAACCGGCTTCCCGAGCTTTGACTCATCGGCTGTGATACCTAGAACGTCGTCAACTATCTGGAACGCGATACCAGCATCCCAAGCAAACTTTGCCAAGGCTTCTATTCTCTCATTGGGAGCTCCAGCTACGATGGCGCCCACCTCTGCACATGCTTTGAAGAGTGCACTTGTCTTGCCTCCAATCATGAAGATATAGTCCTCCTCGGTTACATCTGTTGCTTTTGGGAAGCTGACATCGAGAGCTTGACCCTCGCATAAGACGATGATTGCGTCAGTCATCTTCTGAAGAGCCTGTATCACATCATCAGAGGACATATGGACAGGCGCATAATCAAGGACTGATTGATAGACCTTTGCGAAGAGCAAGTCACCTGCGAGTATCGCCATTGGTTCACCGTACTTTGCGTGAACTGTGGGTTTTCCACGTCGCAATTCGTCGTGGTCCATTACGTCATCGTGGACGAGTGTAAAGTTGTGCAGGATCTCCAAGGCTGCTGCGAATGGGATGGCGTCCTTCATTTTTCCTCCTGCCGCTTCACAGGCTTTGATTGTCAGGAAGGGGCGTAGACGTTTACCCCCAGCAGCAACAAGGTGTCTGCTAGCCTCATATAGCTGGCTCGGCTTCCTATCCTGTAGAATATTAGTGATGAACGCGTTTACTGGTTCAGCTGTCTCTGTGAGGTTTTCCTGAATTCTCTGAGCCTTGGACATTTTCAAGGATAGACATGGAGAAGGAGACTTAAATTATTCTATGCTCGATTCACGTAATTGTTAAGATCGAAGCCCCGGAGTCGTAGCCATTCCGCGGTTTTCCCCATGATCAAAACAGGAACATGGTGAAGCTCATCGATGTTTTTAGCCCCAACGAGGAACATGGCTACCTGGATCTCCCTGATGATGTTGTCGATGTGTTCAGCCAAGGCATCCCTTCCCTGAATAGCCTTCTCTAAGAAAGGTTTAGCCATCCCACCCATATCAGCGCCTAAAGCGATTGATTTTACCACCTCGACACCGGTCCTTATTCCTCCACTGGATATTACGGATAGATCCGTTTTCTGGGTGGTCTCCACCACACTTATCGCGGTAGGTATTCCCCAGTTCCATAACGCACCACCAAGATATTCCATCTCCTTTTTCCCGACCTCCTTAGCGATATGATATTCGACTGCACTCCAAGAGGTTCCGCCCACTCCACTGATCTCAAGGCCAGATGCACCAGCATTCTGCATCTTAACAGCCTCCTCCCACGCTATCCCTGCCCCCGTCTCTTTCATAACAATGGGGGTACCAAGGCTCTTCGTAATATCCGAGATTTTCGCGTAGATTCCTCGATATTTAGTGTCTCCATCAACCTGCACCGCTTCTTGCAACGGATTCATGTGAAGAGCAAGGGCATCAGCGTCTATCATCTCGATGCATTTCTCTGCCTCAGAAACACCCCATCCAAGGCTAAGCTGAGGACACCCCAGATTTCCCATGACAAAAGTAGATGGCGCTCTCTCACGGACAATACTGAAAGTAGGAACAGTCTCAGGTTGGGCTATCGCGATCCTTTGACTTCCAACACTGATGCCTATCTGTTTCTTCTCCGCCACCTCAGCCAATACCTCGTTTAGCTTGGCAGCTTCCTCTGTTCCACCTGTTATTGCGCTTATTATAAGTGGTGCAGCGAGTCTTTTCCCGAATAATTTTGTCTCTGTTGATACTTCATCAAGGTCGATTTCAGGCAAAGCTCTGTGAATTAATCGAACATCCTCCAACCCTGTAGAAATGTCGGTCTCAACGTTTTCGTCTAGGCTTACCCGTATGTGGCGTAGTTTTCTCTTCTCTATCCCACTCATGATACTACAATGTGAGAATGGTACCCATTACTTTTTCTCCTCTCAGGGCACTCTCGACGCGATTAGGGGCTAGGGCGTTAAGGAAAATAACGCTTGTACCCGTCTTTATGGCTTCTTCTGCCTCTGTTAATTTGCCCATCATTCCACCTGTTACGTCTGTGAAGGTAGTGTCCCCGACATCCGCGGTGTTGTTACTGAGAGAAACACTGTGAATTAACTTGGCGTTTTTATCGAGCTTTGGGTTAGAGGTGAATATTCCATCAACATCGGAGCCAAAAATAACCCGTTCAGCGCCCAACTCGATAGCGAGTCTGACTGTTAATTGATCCCCAGACAATATGGCGAATCCCTGCTCTGAGTCAAGCACCGCGTCCCCATACATAACTGGGATCAAACCGATCTCTAGGCAACGCTTGATAATACTTAGATCAATATCGACCAAACGCCCATTTTTTGAGACCAGCATAGATGAAGCGCTTATCCCGAACGCGGGAACACCGGACTCAAGCATTGCATCTACAATAATCTGGTTTAGACGGGTCATGGCTTGATGGGTTTCGCTGAACCCGATTAGCTGTTCAGGGTTCTTCAAACCATCAGATATCTGATGCTTTTTCGCGACAGGGTGCCCGAAGCTACCTGCACCATGAACAATAATCAGAGATTTGGAACACGAAGCCGCGATTTCCCCCGCTAGCCGCCTAATGTTTCCTGTATGAGGACTGAAATACTCGTCTTTATGGGTGATTACGCTTCCGCCTAGCTTAAGAATCTGCATTGTCCTCATCTACCCACTTACTCTCGACGCCCCTATCAGTCAATGATACCCTGTAGGAGTCACTCTTTCTCCTACGAATAGCCTTCTCGATATTGGGTATATCCGGTTCTTCGGCTAAAGCTATCATACAACCGCCGCCACCTGCTCCGGTTAACTTTGCGCCAAGAGCCCCATTATTTCTAGAGGTGTGACATAATATTTCTAGTTTCATTGTTGAGACTCCGATAGCTGTTAGAAGACCTTGATTTAGATCCATCAGATCTCCTACTCGCCCAAGATCCGCTTTCAGCAAGGATTCCAGACCCGATTCAGCTAACAACCCCATCGAGTCTAGAATATCATCCATCTCCCGTGGGTTTCGCTCCTTTAGAGCCGCTACGTTTTCCACCATTCTTCTCGTTGAGCGTTTCTTCTTGGTGTTACCTATGATAAATGGGATATCATGGTCGAGTTTATGGTGTTTAATACCGTTTTCTTTGTCGTAGCTCATTATCCCTGCGAAGGTTGAGACATTGTTATCTACCCCACTGGGCTTACCGTGAATTATAGTCTCGCCCTCAAAGGCTATCTTAGATATTTCTTCTTGCTTTAGTCCCGCATCAAAAAGACGTTCTATCGCGCTGACTGTTGCTACACATATGGCTGCGCTGCTACCGAGACCAACTGCAATAGGTATCATACTACGGACCCTGAGGTTCGCGCCACCTTCAACACCAATATACTCCATCGTCTTCTTCGCCGCAACGTTGAGAGCCGCAAGGTTTCTTCCACGCCAAATCTTACCACGGACAGGATAATAGATATCGTCTTCAAAGTATCCGCTAAACCCAAGATTGTCGGCGTCGATGAATAGTTTCTTATCTTTTCTTTTCTCTACGATGACGTTGGCTCGTCTGTCAATAGCGAGAACTACGGCGGTTTTTCCATATACTACGCTGTGTTCTCCGAATAGGATCATCTTCCCGGGGGCTGAGGCTTCAACATGCATGTTTACCAGTTCCTTGTTATCTTGGCTGACGCGTATCCAACTACGGCTCTGTTATCTCCAACTATATCACCGCTTGTATAGTATGAAAGTACCTCTGCCCCAGTGGCATTTCTAAGCTTCGAGTAAACCAAGGCAACGGAGATCGGACCATACCCACAAGTAGTAATATGGTGCCTCTGAACCGAATCCTGAAGCTGTCTCTCATCCATGGCTCGAATAGCGTCTAGAACATAGCTATCCTTCTTATTGGCTGAATCTTTCGGCTCCTGATGTGTTAGGTCTGAGGAAGCCACAATTATGATGTTCTTATCCGCAGAGGCCTCGTGTATCGCTCGGCCAAGTTCAACGCTTGTATCTAGGTCCTGATATTCCATGCATATCGGCACGAATTTGAAATCAGGATAAATGAATTGTAGAAAAGGCAACTGCACCTCTATGCTGTGTTCTCGGATGAAAGCGGATTCATCGCTTCGCGCTGTATCAGCGTACTCCAGGATTTTTCCAGCGAGCTCAGAATCAATGGTTAATTCACCAAGAGGAGTCTTCCAGACACCCTCGCTCATAATTGAAACAGGGGTACCCCAACCAGTATGATTGGGGCCAATTATTATTACAGTATCAGGAATAGCCTGTTCTGCTAACGCTAAGTAGCTGTGAGCAGCAGCTGGTCCAGAGTAAATGTAGCCTGCATGAGGACATACAACGGATAAAATGTTCGATTCATATTTGGATTCAGGCAATCTGCCTGGCCCTAGAGGGTGTATAAAACAATCAATTATCTGTTTTCGGAGTTTTTCAGGTGAGGCGGCGTAGAAGGCGCCTGCAACAGCTGGTCGCCTGATAGCCACTTTATCTCACCTAGGAAGCGGTCTCGAAGTCCTCGATGGTTGCCCCGAATTCTCCGCTCACTGGGAGGGTTCCTTTCTCTCTGAGTATTTCTCGTGCTAATAGCCAGTAGACTATTGCTAGGCTTCGTCTTCCCTTGTTGTTCACTGGGATGACGAGGTCTGTGTCCTTTAGGCTGTTATCTGTGCTGCAGAGTGCTATTACTGGTACTCCTGCTTGTCCTGATTCTTCAACGATCTGCTGATCCGCGAGGCTGTCGGTTACGATGACTGCCTGTGGCTCGAAAAAGTCGCGGTACTCTGGGTTCGTGAATGTGCCGCTCGTGAATCTGCCTGTAAAGGACTTGCATCCGAGTACATCACAGAATTTCTCCACGGGGTTGACACCGTATCTTTTGCTGCTTGCAACACAGATCTTGCTGAGGTTCATTCTGGAAAGGAACTTTGCGACAACTTTTACTCTTTCGTTCATCTGTTCCATGTCGAGGACGTAGAGCCCATCGGGGCGTACCTTGTATATGAAAGGCTCCATGTCTTTTGTCTTGATTCTTGTTCCGATGTGAACGCCTGCACTTAGTAGTATTTCCTGGGGTAGGAGTAGATTATCGTTAACTTCAATTTCCATTGCGACTATTTACCTCCTCTGAGATCGGGGACTTCTCTGTTTTCATGGAACCTTAGCACTTCATCTAGTATCTCTACGTGGGATAGAAGCATTCTTCGGCAGCAGTACCTTGTGACGCCTAGGTCACTCAGTACTTCGGGGGGGTTTTCTCCCGCCTCGACGCGCCTATTGAAGTCTTCCCATTTATCGCCTATGACTTTTCCACACGAGAAGCACCGAACAGGGATTATCATTTTCTTTTTCGCCTATTTGCACTCGTAGCATTCGCTAGTCGTGCGTTCTACCACCTCAACAATCGATGCTTGAATAAAAATACTTCTGCGATCGCAGTGTTTTATGATACTTTAAGGTATCCATGTTCCAGTGGATAATATTTTAGGGATGAATTGTAGATGGGATCATTCCCAATAGTGAGCATAGTGTACGCGATAGATTTAGAAATGGATAATTTTCTTGTACAGAGTGCATCTATTAGCGCTAGAAAAGTTTGATCAGTATGTTCGAGGCAAACGTAGCCATCCCAACTGAGGTAAACTGATGCACCTTCAAAGCAGAATACCTGTGCAAGATCATTTGAGTCTAATCCTTCACAGCCCATCATCAAGATAGCTCCATCTTTGAATCGGTTTTTATTGTATTGCTGAATTAACTCAGGACTTACCGAGAAATAATACCCTGAACCTAGGCTCGGTTTTGCCTTGTGAATCAGATCAGCTAGTTGAAGGAGGGGATATGATTCGGGTCTATATTTTTCTCCGGTGAATATCCATGTACGATTATTGATGCAGGTGCTGTGAACTCTAAAGATGTATAGATCGTTTTTCTCTGGGAGGTTCTTGAAAAACTCAACAGTGACATTTTCTCCTGAGACATATTTGACTTGAAAGCCACTCTGTGATAATAATAACATTGACTGCGTTTTGAATTCCTGACCATCATTTATGGAATCAATTATTATGGCTGATTTTTGAGAGATATTATAATATTGGAAAACTGAAAAAAAGGTAGTGAGAACTAGGAAGAGGAAAAATAATTTTCTTAGGTTCAAACTATAATAGTAATATCTTATTATTGTATCTTAGTGCTGTTTCTAGGCGGTGGAAAGTTCAGTCGTTATTTTATTAGATGTGAGATGGATGAAAGTGATTCTTCAGCGATTTTATTGTCCCCGAAACGATCTTAACGTCTATTCTGCATGGTTTTTCATCAACCATATTTATACTGGCTAAAGTCGCACGCATCTCGTTCAATCTATTATGATTGCATCGTATAATCGCGTCATGATCATCAGGGAGATACTCTATCAGCTTATAGTTCATCTCAACAGCGCCATTAACACCATAGAGAAAATGGATCTTTGCCTCGATTAATCGATTCAGAGTATTATCGTTTAACTTCTGCTCGGACTCAATGTGGGTCCAGAGATAACGGCGTCTAACAGAGCGAACTGGCATACCTAAAAGAAGGGGTAATTGATTGAAATACCTAGTGATTTACACGGATCTTTATCCCAGATGCATCCATGTGACTGACCCCGAATTCTTCCCGGATCTCCTTCAACATCTCCGTGTTAAAGATCGGACCATCCTTGCATATCCTGTATGGACCTACGGCGCAGTTCCCGCATAACCCGACAGCGCACTTGACATAGCGTTCTAGGCTTGCCTGAATCTCTATGCCACGTTTTTCTGTTTCGTAGAAGATTTTCGCCATCATCAGCTCGGGTCCACATGTGTAGACATGGTCATAGTTGTTCTCTGCCATCAGCAGAGCCGCGTACCCAGACGCGTATCCATTGTATCCCATGGAGCCGTCATCTGTGGATATCACAAGGTTCTCGCGTAGAAGAACAATCAGCTCATCCTCGAAGAGAAGCTGATCACTGCTCCGTCCACCGAGTATGAAGGTGGGTTTCACACCCTTTTTGAGAAAAGCCTTTACCAAGGGCAATAGACTTGCTGCCCCTGAACCGCCTGCGATTATCAGGGGGTTTTTTCCTTTGATCTCGTAATGGTTTCCGTATGGTCCTCTGATTCCGAGTTTCGTACCCGGCGTTATGGCATCAAGTGTCTCTGTGGTTGACCCAACCTTGCGGACTGTGATACTGGATAATCCGTTTTGCTCTATGGTTGATATAGACATAGGTATCTCATCTTCGCCGGGTACCCATACCATGATGTATTGTCCGGGTTCCGCTGTCTGTACCAACTCGTCTTTGAAGTAGATCGTGGTTATATCAACGGCTTCTCGCTTCACGTCCAGCACTACGATTGTTCTTATCTCGTCATTCCCTTGCAAGACAAACCATCTCCTTTAATTTCATGCGCAAGACCCACCATTTCCTCCACTTTATCGAATCCGTTTTCAGACATGTAATATTCAATCCCATCAGCTATCTCTTTGTAAACACCGATCCCATGGGTCATAACAGCGGTCCCTATTTCAACCGCTGATGCCCCTGCGAGGAAATACTCTACAGCGTCAACACTTGTAGTTACACCGCCGCACCCAATAACAGGGATATTAACAGCCTGAGCTACCTCATAGACGCAGCGAAGCGCAACAGGCTTCATCGCTGGACCACTTAAACCACCAGTAATGTTTGCGAGCACGGGTCTTTTCATATTGACGTCTATGACCATTCCCTTCAGCGTGTTTACTGCGGTAATCGCATCGGCGCCACCCCATTCAGCAGCTACCGCGATGCTCTTGATATTGGTAACATTTGGGCTGAGCTTGACGAATACGGGAAGCTTTGTCTCCGCCTTCACCGCGGCAGTTACCTTTTCCACGTTTCCTGCGTCAGCGGCGAGCATGCCAAGTTCCTCGGCTACGTTGGGACAGCTAGCGTTTAGTTCTAGGGCATCTGCTCCCGCGCGGGACAACTGGTAGGCTACCTCGGCGAATTCTTGTACGCTTCCACCAAAGAAGCTCGCTATGATGGGTATCCCCATCTTTTTGATTTCCTTTATTTCATCTGTGAAATACTCAACTCCCGGGTTTGGAAGCCCCATGGCGTTGAGAGCTCCGCAGTCCACCCTTACAAGTGTGGGGTTAGGGTGACCCTTACGTGGCTCAGGTCCAATGCTCTTGCTGATTACCGCTCCTGCCCCAGAATCATATACGCGTTTTAATAGAGCGGGGCTCATTCCTAGGACACCGGCCGCGTTCATGAGAGGGTTGCGAAGCCTGAGTCCAGAGATTTTGACGGCTAAGCTTAATTTAGACAACTCTCTCATGGTACTCGACGAAGCCATTGATAAAGGTTCGGAGGATATGATTTGCAGCTGTACTTGATTGAGACAATAACTGGAATATACGCATTGGACGAGGAAGACACTATCAGGGCGGAGCAGATCTGGCCTAATGATCCAAAGATAATTGCTAGGATAATGCATAGGCTACGTATTGGAGAAAGTGGCGTGATCGGTGATCTTGTCTCCAAGCTTGAATCGATGGATGAGACACTGATTTTCTCGAGTAACCAGCCCCTTGTGGAGTCTTTGAAGGGCGTTCTAAATATTGAGTATCAAGAGAACATCGAAGCAGCTCAAGCTTTAAAGGAAAACTTGGTCGAGTTAGCCGTTAAAGCAGGTTTTATCGATAACGTATCCAAGTATGGTGCCTTCAGTCACGGAGTTTTAAACGAGATCACTAGAATGGATGTTCATGAGAAGCTCTCGGGCAGGGAGGCATTATTGATCCCAGCCATACAGCTTCTCGGTGAGCTGGATGCCGTGCTTAACAGTCTCTCAGGCAGGATGCGTGAATGGTACGGGGTCCACTTCCCAGAGATGGGGCACAGGGTTAAGGAGCATTTGGATTACGCGCGGATCATAACCCAGAAAGGGTCAAGGGAGAATATCACTGCGAAGGGCTTGATGGAGATGAGCCTTAAGAAAAAGGACGCTGATAGGATCGAGGAAGCTGCCCTAACATCTATGGGAGCGGCTTTTGATGAGGTTGATATGAAGGTCGTCTCGGATTACGCCCAGAGAACATTGGACTTGTACAATTATAGAGATGAACTCGTTGAGTACATAACGATGGTCACTCAAGAGGTTGCGCCAAATGTTGCATTCATAGCTGGACCTGTCCTCGCTGCTAAACTAATCGAGAAAGCTGGCAGCCTGAAGAGACTCGGAATGGTTCCCTCAAGCACAATTCAAGTTCTCGGCGCCGAGAAAGCCATGTTCAGGGCGATTAAAAGCAACGCGAGGCCACCGAAACATGGATTGCTCTATCAGCATCCATATGTCAATGGAGCTCCAAGAGATAGACGAGGAAATAGGGCACGTAGTTTGGCTGCAAAAATAGCGATCGCTGCAAGAGCAGATCTTTTTAGCGGGGATTTTATCGCAGAGGGACTTGTTTCTCAGCTTGAGGATTTCTAGCTGATTTTATTTAGTTTTATTTGGATCGTTGATACGTTTCGGAGTTCGTCTCCGTCGCCCATTTGCTCTGTTCCTATCAGTATGTTTTCTATTTCTAGGTCTTTGAGGAAGCTGCGTTTACAGACCTCGACGACGTCTACAGCGCTGCTTATTGCCCTGCCGCGTGCCATCACGTTGACTGTAGGGGCTCTTTGGAAGGCGGTGATTAGTGCTGTGACATAGTTTATGACGGGTTTTGTTCCAATGTAGATGTTTTCAGACATTTTGTTCAAAATAAGTATTCTAGTTGTCTACTTAAGCTATTTTGACACATGAATGTATCTGTTTGGTTATTGTTTCTTTATAGTTCATGGTTATATTTTTCTAGGTTTCAGTCACTCTATTAATGATTTGTATGAAGTTTACGTATATGCCCGCACAAGAACTTGTGATACTGGAGATGGTAGAGTATACTTTGGAAGAACTCGCGCAGACAAGTGCTTTGATACAAGATACAGGTAGACCAGTTATCCTTAACTGGGCTGAAGGCATAGTCTTCCATCACAGCCCCATCCCATTTACCACCAAGGAGCTGCTCAAGGAACGCAAAGACGGACGCATATACTGGGCTAGCGTGATCTTCGCGGTCATGCCAGAACACGCATATTCGCTAAAGATAGGACCTAGAGACATCCCGATATTGGCGACACCAAACGCACTATTAAAAAGAGCAGCGAAATGGATCAAAGAGAATAGAAAGTCTATTGATCACTGTCCCTAGTCTCTTTATCTGTGATTATCCCGATGTAATCAACGCCCTTGATTACTATGTTTTTCTCAGGAATAATCCCCCTTGGCTTAAAGATTAGGAACAGTAAGAGAAGAAGACCAAGAAGCATATCCTCAAAGTAGTTGATGAGTTTAATCCACTTTGTCCCAATGAGAAGCGGCCCGAGCCCTTGTTTCGTTAGATTAAGCCCTTTGATTATGGAGACACTGGTAAGTGCGCCAATGTAGCTACCTCCATTGCTGCCGAGACCACCGATTGTGATCATAAGCCATGGCCAGAAGGTATAGTCTACTCTGCTATACATGTTGTACTGGACGAATGAATAGTAATACGCTAGAAGTACCCCGCTAAGAGCCATTACTCCGCTTCCAAACATCATGACTTGACCTCGAATCTGGGAAACATTCTTGCCAGTACTTTGCAGAGTCATCTCGTTGTCGCGGACACTTCTCATAAGCCTGCCGAAGGGGCTGTTGACCATGATGTTGATTATCCTGTATGCGAAGAGCCCGACGATTATAATCACCAGGGCAAGTATTACCATTTGTTCACCTTCGTACCACGCGAAAAAGTTGGGGATAAAGGCTCCAAGAGTTCCCCCCGCGATATTCTCGTTATTGGCCGCTATTACTGTGGTCGCGTCACTGATTATTATCAAAAAGATCATGAGTCGGGTAGCCCTCAACTTGCCTCCAAGCTTGCCAAGTCCCCAGCCCAGTACGCTTCCGAGGACCAAAGCCATTGCTAAGCTAAATAAAAAGAGGGAGACGCTGAGAATAGGCTCATTGATGAAGTATTTGTTCATCAAGTTCACATTCTGAGGGTTATCATAAACCCAGTTAGACCCAAAAACTAAGCCAGATCGAGCAGCCACCCACATGCTGACCCTGATAACTACTGAGCTAACTGTGAAGCTGCCTATGGCTACGCTTACATTGCTGCTCATATTGGGGATGCCTGCGTTTCCGAACTGGAAGTTGAGTGCCGCCGCTATGATAACGTAGTGCCCAAAGAAGACAGCGATATTAATCAACAATATCTGAATAGGTTGCAACATAGCGGATACCGAAGATACATATCTCCGCATCTTTTAGAGTTAAGAAACTTTGGACCAGAAAGCCATATTTTTAAAAGCCTGTAGACAGGCATACATGACGAATAGAGGTAAACTCAATGAGAGACCCTAAGATTGATGAGATTTTCAAGGTAGCCAAAGACGATAATAGGAACTTCCTTTACGAGCATGAGGCAAAGAAGCTGTTCGCGCTCTATGATATGCCGGTTACAAAGATACAGGTAGCCACTACAGAGGATGACGCAGTCAAGGCAGCTGAGAAAATCGGTTACCCAATTGTACTAAAGATTGTGAGCCCCCAGATACTGCACAAGAGTGACGCGGGTGGCGTAATTGTCGGCGTCAAGGATGAGCAGGGTATCAGGGAAGGCTTCAATAAGATTATCAAGAACGCGAAAGCTTACAAAGCGGACGCGGAGATCACAGGTATTCTTGTTCAGGAGATGGCTCCAAAGGGTACTGAGATCATTGTTGGTAGTACTACTGACCCAACATTTGGTCCTACTCTGATGTTCGGTTTGGGTGGTATATTCGTCGAGATTCTCAAGGATGTTAGTTTCAGGGTTGCCCCCATTACAAGGGTTGATGCTGCTGAGATGATCGAGGAGATCAAGGCAGTGAAGATCCTTGATGGTGCACGTGGAATGGCTCCATGCCATAAGCCGACTCTTGCGGATATTCTCTACAAGACAAGCAATATGCTCACGGAGTGCCCCGAGATCAAGGAGCTTGACATGAACCCGATTCTAGGTTATCCTGACGGTGCACGCATCGTCGACGCTAGGATCATCATGTAAAAACCCCATTTACCTTTTCATCCGAATATTAGTGACACTTCTCATAACTTGTTTCATAATGTTTCTTTACTGGGAGACGCATGGAGGCTGGGAACAAGTACTTGTATCCATTGTTCAAGATGATGATCGGGGTAATCTGCCTGATCCTATCGGCGGAGTATGTCTATGCATTCTGTGTGTATCAGGCCGCTAGCTTTGGCATCATGTATATCGGAGACGCCATAACATGGCTATTGGCCGGAGGTATCCTCTTTACAGAGGGTCTTCATCGTTATCTTCAGATTCTTCGAGAGGAAGCCCTGACCCCAGTTCGTCTAAGGACTGCTCATCGCGCTTAGAACGCTGCCTCAGGAACCTGAATACATCCACTACAGCCACCAAGAGTATTACCGCGGATAATGCTAGTGTCAGAATTTGCCCGTTTCCATTTGAGGCCATATCGAGGAGTGCCGTGGTGGCTTGATAATTGTCCATGAGCATTGATATTGGGTTAGGGGTCTTCTCGATGCTCTGGAGAGTGTTGGAGGAGGTAGATGCATGGATATCGTCTATTGTGTAGGTCAAGATGGCTGGAGTATCGGTGTAGCTGCCCGGTTTCTCGGGATCGATGGTGTAGCTGAGAGAGATGGATTGCCCGGGGTTTAGACTCAGCCAAGTGACTTCATTTGCCCCTGATGCCAGTATACCGTATTTTTCTGGGAAGGGGTCAAGGAGTATCAGGTCGTTGATGGTTTGATCTCCGTTATTATTGGCTGAGACTGTTATCTCCATGGTTCCGTCTGTTTTTGACTGGCTTGTCTTTGTTACTGTTACTTCAGGGAGGATTATCTCGGAGAGAGTTAACTGGGTGTCGAGTATCGTGGGGAGTCCACCCTTTATGTCGATTACGCCCATTCCCTGCAGGAAATATGTTAAGAACGTCAGCTCCATACTGTCTTCTGGGATCGATGTCCTGATGTGCACTGTTGGGTCCATTGGGTCTGATATTCCGGTCATGTTTGATCTCGCCATTATGATGAAGCTTCCATCGGAGTCAGGTGAGTAGCTAGGAATCGATTGGACGCTCAGGGCGTCCCTGAGATCGAATAAGTAATTGTTTCCCATGGGCTCTACTGCGTTTCGGGCTAGTTGGATACCTGCTAGGAAGCTCATCCTGCTCTCGATTAACGCATTGTATTCTTCTTGAAATTCTGGGGGTACGCTGGGTATTGGGAGCATTGCTTTGAAGGGCTCTAATAGCACGAATCCAGTTGCGTATAATTCGATGTCTAGAGGAGAGCCAGCTTTTATTTTCTCATCGATAAAATCAGCGAATCCACCTGACTCTTTGAAGCCCTGTATAATGTTTGTGGTGGTCTCATCGATGGTGTTCTGGCTGTAATAGAGGGCTGCGGTCATCGTGGGGAATACAGCTTCTGGTCCGCCCTCGTTTGGCATGGGCATGGTGAATATTTCTCGGAATTGTATGCCTAGGTTCTGCTCGATGGTGCTGATTACTTGGTTTGATTTCGCTTTGATTGTCTCTGTATCGTCTCCTAAGTAGACGTTTACAGCGAATGTGCTCGGAGATAGATTCCTGAAGTGCAGATAGTCTCTGATTCCCTCAATTGGGAGGGTGTAGAGTATCGATGGGTCATATATTTTCTGAGTGAAGACAATGGAGGCTATGAGGTCTTCTGTCTCAGGGGTGTCCCTTGGTATGTTCTCAATTTGATTTCCCAGTAATAGTTCCCCAATTATGGCTCTGCCCTGTTCCTCAACGTAGCCTCCTATGATCTCTGCGTATATGCCATCATTGAGATTGAGGGTGGCAGAGGCAGGTGCTACAGGTATGGAGATTAATCCGATTATCAGCAGCGCCATCGCGGTCTTTCTATTGGGCAGTATTTTCCCTATTGAGCCAAAGATGGTCTTGCTGATGATAGCGCCCACAATGGCGCTGGCTATCAGGAGTAAAGGTTTAGCTACCACAGAGATTAGATGTGGAGTAACTAGGTTGATTAGAATGGCTTGGGGGTTCGAGGTTTCACTCATTGTAGAGAATAGTTTTACTATCTGAAAGACAGGT
>CAYUTB010000033.1:0-19664 GCA_964447425.1 uncultured Candidatus Bathyarchaeia archaeon | reverse complement strand
CATGCAGTCCGGCTGAGAGGGCGAAAACTCGCCGACCCTTTGAACCTGATCCAGGTAATACTGGCGGAGGAAGAAAGAGAATGCGTAAAGGAAATTTCGATACAAAGGTTTTAGCGGAGATGGCTATTGCCATCGCGCTCGCAACGGTTCTAAGCTACATCAAGATATTCAGTATGCCCTATGGGGGCAGTGTTACACTGGGAAGCATGGTGCCCATATTGTTGATCGCGTTCAGACGCGATGTCAAGGTGGGTGTCGTCACCGGTGTTATCTATGGTTTTGTCCAGATGTTTATGGATGGCTGGTTCTACAGCCCTGTAGGCATGATCTTGGATTATCCATTGGCTTTTGGTGTGCTGGGGCTTGCGGGTTTGTTCAAGAAACAGCCTATTATCGGCGTCGTTCTTACGATGGCTGGTAGATTCGTGTGCCATTTCATCAGTGGAGTGATATTCTTCGGGATGTATGCTCCAGAGGGAATGAGCCCGGTTCTGTATAGCGCGTTGTATAATGGCGGCTATATGTTGCCTGAGATTATCATCAGCGCTATATTGATCTATCTGCTGGTCCAGCGTGATGTGCTGAACATGAACATCTAAACCAATCAATCCCTTTTTTTGCTTTTTTTATGTTAAATATTCTCGGTATATGTAATCGTTGTTACCCAAATCGCTTATAACCAATCAAGGGGCTTTGTTCTAAAACTGGTGCACAGCATTGAGTGATAACGAGTTCTACATGAGCACATATAAGCCGAATATCGAGATGAAGCTACCGAAAAAGGTCTGGATATTTGACACCACGCTGAGGGATGGCGAGCAGATGCCCGGCGTCACCTACACGATAGACGAGAAGATAATGATCGCACAGCAACTGGATAAGCTGCGGGTACCCAAGATAGAGGCAGGGTTCCCCATCACCAGCCCCGGTGAGACTGAGGCGGTCAAGAGGATCGCTGCCCTTGGGCTTGATTCTACTATCTGCGCGTTGGCTCGTCCAACGAAGATGGATATAGACCGTGCTCTTGAATGCGATGTACCATACATTCACATATTCATCAGCACCAGCGACATGCACATCAAACACATGATGAACACGACCCGCGAAGCCGTCATGCAGCAGACTATCGAGGGAATCGAGTACGCCAAAGACCACGGCGTACGTGTCGAGTACAGCCCACAGGACGCAACGCGGACAGAGATGAGCTACCTCAAAGAGATATGCATCGCAGCCACTGATGCAGGGGCAGAGATGCTTAACATCCCGGACACCGTCGGTGTGATGACTCCCCGTGCAACCTATGAGTTCTTCAAGGAGCTGAAAAACACCGTGGATACGCCGTTGAGCGCCCACGCTCACAACGATATGGGTCAGGCAGTGGCATCCAGCCTCGCAGCGGTTGAGGCAGGCGCGGAGCAGATTCATGTCTGTGTAAATGGGTTAGGTGAGAGGGCTGGAAACACTAGCCTTGAACAGGTAGCGGTTGCCCTGCTAGCTCAGTATGGTGTAGATACTGGTTTGAATTTCAAGAAGATCGCTGAGACATGCAGCCTAGTTGAACGCCTGAGCGGAGTATATCATCCACCGAACAGCCCAATCGTCGGAGATAACGCCTTCTCACATGAGGCAGGCATACACGTCCACGGGGTACTGGGGCACAGGGGCAACTATGAGGTCATCAACGCGGAGTTCGTCGGCAAGAAGTCGAGGATCGCAGCGGGCAAACACGCTGGACGCCACGGCGTATTCAAGATGGTCCAAGACATGGGCTTTGAGCCAACCGAGGACCAGCTGAAGACCATCGCCAACAGGGTGAAATCCATCGGAGACACAGGTAAGGTGCTCTCGGACAGCGACTTGTACGCCATCGCCAAAGATGTTATGAATCTACGCGTTGAGGACAGGGTCAAGCTACAGCAGTTTTTAGTGGTAACAGGAAACACCATAACACCCACAGCCAGCGTGACGCTTATTGTGGATGGCAAACCCATGACGGGAAGCGGCGTAGGTAATGGACCAATCGACTCGGCGATAAGCGCCATCAGAAACGTGGTCAGTGGGTTTGCGGACATCACGTTAGAGAAATTCATGATGAAAGCCATAACAGGGGGAACCGACGCTGTTGCCGATGTTACAGTAAGTGTCAAACAGAACGGTAAGACCATCACCGCCAGCAGTGTCCACGGTGACACCGTGATGGCGAGTGTAGAGGCGATTTTAAAAGGAATGAACAGGCTACTGGACAAGAAGGAAGTACAATGAGTACTATAGCACAGAAGATACTCGCGAGTCATTCGGGGCACGAGACGGTCAAGCCCGGTGAGATAGTGAAGGCTGAGGTGGATTTCGCTTTCATGCCTGCTCTTACGGCGGCTTTGGCTTTCTACGCCATGTATGATATGGATATCAAACAGGTTTTCGACCAAGACAAGGTTACCATCCTTTGTGACCACATCGCGCCTGCTACAAACATCACAAACGCTACGTTGCAGAAGGAGTGCAGGAGGATCGCCAAGGAGCAGAGCCTCAAATATTTCTATGACATCAACTGCGGTGTCTGCCACCAGATAATACCCGAGCATGGTCATGTTTATCCGGGTATGTTGCTTGTAGGCGCAGACAGCCACACATGTACCCATGGGGCTTTCGGAGCATTTGCCACTGGGATCGGCAGCACAGATATGGGTGCAGCCATAGGCACGGGTAAGCTCTGGTTCAAGGTGCCTGAGACCATAAAGGTACAGGCAGATGGGTCACTGCAGAAACGTGTGATGAGCAAAGATGTCATATTGAAGGCAGCGAAGGAGCTGGGGGCAGATGGCGCAACATACTGTGTGCTGGAGTTCAGGGGCTCAACCATCAAGGAGATGAGCATTGGGGCGAGGATGACTCTCTGCAACATGGCGATAGAGCTGGGTGGAAAGGCGGGGATATGTGAGCCAGATCAGAAGACCTTCAAGTTCCTTGAGGGGAGGGTTAAACATGATTACAGATCGGTCTACTCGGACAAAGACTCAATCTATAAGCAGACCGTGAAGATCAGGGGCTCTGAGCTGGAGCCACAGGTGGCTTGCCCACACGCAGTTGATAACGTGAAACCCGTCGGCGAGGTAGCTGGCACAGCCATAAATCAGGTATTCATCGGCTCATGCACAAACGGCAGACTCGAAGACCTGCAGGCAGCAGCCGAGATACTCAAAGGAGAAAAGATCAACAAGGACGTCAGGGTCATCGCCACACCGGCTAGCCCAGAGGTGTACAAGGCGGCTAACGCTGCTGGAATAATCACCACACTGATGGACGCTGGCGCGGTGTTATGCAACCCCAGCTGCAGCGTATGCTTCGGTGGAAACCACGGCATACTGGCTCCCGGTGAGGTAAGTCTCAGCACCAGCAACAGAAACTTTAGGGGCAGGCAGGGAAGCACAGAGTCATTCGTCTACCTATGCAGCCCAGCTACTGCGGCAGCCAGCGCGCTGTATGGGGTCATCACAGACCCGAGGGAGGTATAGAGATGATCAAGGGAAAGGCTTGGAACTACGGCGATGATATCAACACCGACTTCATATTACCGGGGATCTACCTTGAGCTCACAGATCCAAAAGAGATAGCGAAACACGCCATGGAGGGTCTTGATAGAGAGTTCGTGAAGAATGTCAAGCCTGGTGATGTGATCATAGGTGGACGCAACTTCGGGCTGGGCAGCAGCCGAGAACAGGCTCCCATTGCATTGAAGTATGCAGGGGTTTCTGCGGTTATCGCTGAGGGATATGCGCGTATCTTCTACAGGAACGCAGCCAACCTCGGACTACCAGCACTGGAGTGCCCCAATATAAGCAAAGAGATCAAGACTGGGGACACCGTTGAGATCGATATATCAGCTGGTAAGATCATCATCAACGGCGAGAAGGAGCTTGAGTTCATACCAGTCCCGGAGTTCATGATGAAGATACTTGAGGTCGGTGGACTCAGGGAATATATCAAGCAGAACCGTGACAAATGGTAGCCTTACTCAAATTTTTTTGACTATAATCTTTATCCATGTTTCACTCAAGATAATGGTATGAGTGATCAGACTAGCCTTATACAGATAGGAAAAGCACTATCTGATGAGCTAAGAGTCAAAATACTAACCGAGCTATCAACCAAACCTCCAATGAGGCACACTGATCTACTTACATCAATTGGACTCGATGGAGCAGAGTCCAATAAACTCACTTATCACCTCAATATCCTCTTAGATGCTGGGCTCATCATCAAGCTTGACAACCACTACAAGGCTAGTGAAAGAGGCAGAGAGATCTATGAATCACTCACAGATACAATCGATGAATGGGAAGAACTAGCATACAGGGATGAATTAATATCTCTAAGTGGAACCGAGGCAGTCTCGCTACTATGCAGCGATTCACTAAAAATATCAGGCTATACATACGCCGCTATGGGGGTATTGTTCTATATAGGACTCAGAAACCCAGCGTATCTTTTGTTAGTGATACTGGGTTCAATAGCATTTTTCTTGGGGAGCTACTACAAGGCTCCGAAACACAGCTTTGAGGATAAACGCAAGATCATCAAGCACCTAGAAAAGCTACTTGGAGATAACCGGTTATTACCGGTATTGATTTTTGAAAACATAAACATAGGTACCGGTATGTTTTTTCTGGTTATCATACTTGTCGATCACAAAATTATCAGCCTCGGATTCGAGGCGTATGTCTTGTTGTTTTTCTTCATAATCAGTCTGTCCATGAGCGTCTGGCTAAGTAAGCAGATGAAAATGATCTGGGATGCTATAATGAATGGAAAAAAAACCGATGGTTACAAGGATAGCCTGCTCATAATTTTGAACATAATCATACTATTCTATCTTATCGCTGCAATATTGATGTTTAGAAATTTTTTCAGTGATAATAGAATAAATGCAGGTATGAGTTGGATGTCTATTTCCTTTATAAACGGTGCTTGGAGGCTTTTCAAGAAAAGCTATCAGAAGCCTTGAATGAAAAGATATAACGAATAACATACATGAAAACACTATGACATGTTACTTCAGACACATGGGTGAGATATTCACTGAGATAGACGTAGAAGTCACAGCCGAGAACAAGAAAGAAATCGATAGAAAAATACATGAATACCTTGGAGTCGAGTACAAGAACTGTAGCGCTACATGGAAACTCATAAAAGAAAAAAGAGCCGCAGACCCTGAGAAATTCATCAACGAACTAAAAACCGCGTTATCCTAGCCGCTAAACACAGCCAATACAAACAAGATATCGGCGAAAGCATGAGCGATTATGCCTCCCCATAAACTACCTGTCTTCTGGAGGATATACCCCCAGACATAACCCTGTATGAATAAGAAACTTGTAAAGACAATCATCATGCTCAATCCCATAAACGGCAGCAAAGCCACATGAAAAACAGCGAAAATAAATGAGATCAAAAATAAAGCCCATTTTTCACCCAACAAGACACCAATTTTTTCTAGAAATAAGCCCCTGAAGATCAACTCCTCCAATACGGCATTCGAGACAGAGAACAATAGAAGCCAAGGAAACCAAGCAAGCACCTGAGCAAAGGAAAAACCAAACACGAACCCAAACATAGCAAAATATTGAACAAAACCAAGAACAGAGGCAAACAACCCGTAAACAATGCTACGTCCAACAGCTCCTTCCCGCAAACCCAGCGAAACAAAAGAATCACCATTACGTCTACCCAGATAAAACACGCAAAAACAGATAGGCGCAGCCTCAGCAAACTTGCTTACACCCCACCCCAAAACAGAGTCAACATCAATGGGCAAAACACTGGGCACCCCCCTTAGAATCCAAGCCACGAGAAACCCAATGGATACACTAAAAAAACCAAAAACAACCCGCCTCAAAGAAACATCATCTAACCTTTGATAGACGAGAAAAAGGATCAAAGGCGCAATGAGCTTGATGACCGTCTTTTGGTTTGTGCCTAGAAAATAATTGTACCCAGCAAGCGTATAGACCAAAAGACTAAGCCCTATAAACCCAAAAACGATACCCGTCTTACTAAATATCTTATTATCAGTCATCACAACCACGAATAAACGAAAAAGAGTCAACACACTATATAATCTGTCTCAATAAACATTCATGAAATCCACCAACAAGTAGGGGGAGGGGGGGGTCAAAAAACCCAGCCCAAAACAAGCCTCCAAACAGAAAACCAACCCCAGAACAATCCAGATCACCGCTCAAATAGTGCAAAAAAGTGGTAGAGTAACCGACAAACTTGTGCACAAACACCGATCTGTAACCATTGTAGCCAAGATATACTGGGAAAACCTTTTAAATCAACAAACCCGCATAAATGCTCGTCGGGGTGTAAACATGACAGGTGTATATATTCTCCAGGCCTAAAAGCCAAAATTATCCGACCCCCGAATTCAAAAACGTCCTCGAAAACATCCAAGACATAAAACGAGAGATAACTGAATTCGGCCAAACCACAAAAGACGCGATAGCCTACAACAGGCTCATCAAACGCGTAGACGCGCTCGAACAAAGCATCCACCGTCACAATAAACAACTCAACCAACTAGAGCAGGCACTGATGACCGCGGCGAGCACGAAACTAACAGAGAAACAGCGAACCATCCTCCAGTGGCTAACCACCCAGTACGAGGAAGACGAGGTCTACACGAACCTCATCAAACAGCTCAGCGAGGAACTGGAGATACCGGAATCCACTGTACGCTGGAACCTCAGAGGGTTACGTGAGGCGGAGCTAATCAACGCAGGGACAAAAGACAACAAAGGCGTGCCCGTGACCCTCACAATGATGGGGAGGATCATGGCCAACTACTCCCATGTTGTTTAACCAGAAACAATTTAAACCGCTAACCTATGTGGGTTGTGAGGCATCATGAGCAGCATTGAAGCTTATATAATGATGAACATCAAGTCAGGTTCAGAGGACGAGGTCTGCGACAAGCTGGCCAAGTACCAAGAAGTTGAAGAAGTGGCCGTAATCTACGGTGAATACGACGCCATTATCAAGGTAAAAACCGAGAACATGAAGACCCTAGACAACTTCATCACAGAGACACTCAGGGCTCTACCGAACATTTTCCTAACAGCTACAATGCTCATCGCGAAGCATTTCAAGTAGAAGCTCAGAGGCTTCTCCCCAAATTATCAAAACGAAGCAGAAGTAGCATTTTTACTAAATCAAACCATCACCTAAACACACCATTTAAGACCCCCACACTTAGCAGGAGAGCCACAAACTTTATTATAGAAAATAGTACTCATAGGTTCTACGCGCCTTGGTAGTATAGTCTGGCCCAGTATGCTCGGCTGTCACCCGAGCGATCCCGGGTTCGAATCCCGGCCAAGGCGCCAAAAATTCACTATACATTTTTACCTTAGTGTTAAGTATAACCTGTAGAACTAGAGAGAGATAGCATAAGGAGGAAAAAATTAGGAATTGTTTATGCCAAGAGCCTACGACCGGGCAATCACCATATTTTCACCCGAAGGAAGATTATATCAGGTCGAGTACGCCCTCGAGTTAGTAAAAAGAGGAGCGCCAATCATCGGGGTAGCTTGCCCAGAGGGAGTAGTAATCGCCGCCAATGAGACCCCTGAAAGCGATCTTGAAGACCCTGATTACTTCCGCAAGATATACCAGCTGGATGATCACCTTGCAAGCGCAATATCAGGTCTAAGCAGCGACGCGCGCGTACTAATAGGACAGGCTCGGGTATACTGCCAGAGTAACAAGCTTCTCTATGATGAGGCGGTTGATGTAGAGATACTCGCCCGCAGACTCGGGGATATGAGCCAGGCATATACTCAGCACGCAGGTGTAAGACCCTTTGGCGTGACAATGATCCTAGCAGGAGTAGACGCAACAGGTCCAAGGGTTCTCACCACTGATCCCAGTGGGGCGTATCGTGGATTCAAGGCGGTTGCGGTGGGTAGGAAAAACGATGAGGCTAACAAGCTCCTTGAGGAGAAATACACAGATGACATCAATCTCGAAGGAGCCATAAGGCTAGCCATCGAAGCAGTCAAGATAGCCTCTGATACTCAGGTTAATGGGGAAACAGTGAAAGTTGCGGTTATACCCGCTGATACCAAGGTCTTCAGACGACTTGAAACAGAGGAAACAAAGAGCTATCTCGGTTAGGCAAGTGTTCATGAAATGATCAGGAAGGAACACGCGAAAGCGAAAGATTTCACAATCGTTCGCCACCAGATAGGTGGAGAAAAATTCGAGATTCTCGTAGACCCAGACAAGGGTCTGAAGTATAAGAGAGGCGAGATCGGTGAGATCAGAAACGTTTTGATGATAGACACGATATTCACCGACGCTAATAATGGAGAAAAAGCCTCAGCAGATAAACTCGAAAAATATTATGGGACAAGCGACCCCATAGAAGTCGCTATAGAGATGTTCGAAAAGGGCACGTTCCAGTTGAACGCCCAGCAGCGCCACGAGATGACTGAGCAGAAGAGAAAACAGATCATAAACATCATCTCGAGAACCTATGTTGACCCGAAGACCAAGTTACCACATCCACCTGTACGCATAGAGAACGCGTTAGAGACAGCGAAGTACCACATCGACCCTTTCAAGGAAGCCGATGAACAGGTAAAGGAGATTGTACAGGCATTGAGGGCGATACTGCCAATGAGCAGCGAGAACATACAGATAGCTCTAAGGATACCCGCGGAGTACACGGGAAAGTGTTATGGGACCGTGAAAAACTTCGGAACCATAAAGCGGGATGAGTGGCAATCAGATGGATCATGGGTGACTGTAGTAGAGGTACCCGCGGCGCTTCAGATCGAGCTAATGGAGGCGCTGGGCAGGGAGACTCAGGGAAACGTGCAGTCGAAGATAGTAAAATAGATGTGGAGAGAGAATGAGCGCAAAATTTGAGTCACGAGACATTGTAGTCCCAGGTGACCTCCTATTCGAGGGAAAAGTCAGAACAGGAGATAACACGTACAAACACGAAAGTAACATCTATGCAACAAGGGTTGGATTAGTCAACTATAACAAAGATAAAGTTGAGGTCATAGCACTTGAAGCAGGATTTGTACCCCTTGTAGGTGACCTTGTCATCGGCGATATTTTGGATCTTGAATTAGGTCAATGGAAAGTCGATATCGGCGCAGAGTCAAATGCCATATTGACGATAAACGACGCCATCGATAAACCATTCAGAACCTTCCAAGATATGACCAAGATACTGGACGTGGGAGACACAATCGTCGCAAAAATAGTAGACCTTGACAGAAACCGCACACCCATATTATCAATACTGGGGCGAGAACTGGGCAGGGCAAGAGAGGGCTTCATCATCAAGATAACGCCCTCAAAGATCCCCCGACTCATCGGGAAAAAGGGAAGCATGATCAACATGATCCTCAAGGAAACCCGCTGCCAAGTAACCATCGGCCAGAACGGCAGGATACTGATAAGCGGCAGAACCAGGGAAGATGAGGAACTCGCTGTTAAAGTAATAAACAAGATCGATGCAGAGGCACACACATCAGGCCTCACAAACAGAATCCAAGATTACTTTAAAGAGATAAAATCGCATCCTTAAACATCCTAATTTTTTAAATATTTTCTAATCCAAATTATAACAAATTCACGAACTTTTCTGTTATGATATCTTCTGAAAGCACATCAAAACATGTTAAGATCTATGACAGGATAATCAGTGCATAACTGTAAAGAGGTGAGAATTTACAATGCATCGGGTAATGATTAACTCTCAACCTAGAACTCTTTATATTTCTTGACTCTATTTCACACTGCAACAGTTGAAGGTGTAATAACAAACGCAACTAATTGTGTTTGGCACTCAACTAGAATCCTAGTCAATCAGGAAAGTAAGCTTAATGCTTGTTATCCTCAAAAAGATTAAGGAGCAGATAAAATGAGCAAACCAAAAACGAAGAGAAAATCCAAAAAAACGTTTGAGCGATTAGACGGCAGGAAAGTCGATGAACTCCGCCCAATAACAATAGAGACAGGAGTCATACCCAATGCAGATGGTTCAGCGTATATTGAGATGGGAAGAAACAAGATCGTCGCAGGCGTCTATGGACCAAGAGAGATGCACCCTAAAAGGCTGAGCAAGCCAAACATGGGTGTACTTAGAGTAAGATATCACATGGCGCCATTCAGCGTTGACCCAAGAAGATCACCAGCTCCCTCACGCAGAGACACAGAGATAGGGATGGTGATGTCAAACGCCCTTGCGCCAGCCCTCTTCCTTGAGAGATACCCGAGAAGCGTCATAGATGTCTTTGTAGAGATCATTCAGGCAGACGGAGGCACAAGATGTGCATCAATCAACGCAGCCGCAGTCGCTCTGGTAGACGCAGGAATCCCCATGAAGGATCTGGTCGCAGCATGTGCAGCCGGAAAGATGGAGGGAAACATCGTTCTAGACCTAGGTGACTATGAGGACAAGAAAGGAGAAGCAGATGTCCCAGTCGCCTATATGCCAAAGCTAGAAGAAGTCACCCTACTCCAGATGGATGGAATCCTATCAGTAGAGGAGACAGAAGAAGCAATCAAAATGGCTATTGAAGGATGCAAAAAGATCTACGAGATCCAGCGTGAGACACTCAAGAAAAAATACGGAATGACCGAAGGCGAATCAGTGGCAGAAGCGGAAGAGACCGAGACTGACGAGGAGCCAGAAGAACCGGTTGAGAAGCCCGAGGAAGAAGCGGAGGCAGACGAGGAATGAGCAACAATATAGTATCCAGACTCAAGCGTAAAAAGATCGAAGAAGTGCTTGACGCAGGCACAAGAATGGACGGAAGAGGTCTACTGCAGTACAGGGAAATGACGTTAAAGACGAACTACCTAGAGAAATCAGAAGGCTCAGCAGAAGTCAAATTAGGAAAAACCCATGTAGTAATCGGCGTAAAAGCAGGACTGGGCACACCTTTCGATGATACTCCAGACGAGGGAGTACTCATGGTGAATGCCGAGTACACCCCTGTAGCTCACTCCACATGGGAGCCTGGTCCGCCACCGGAAGGAG
The DNA here is from genome assembly GCA_964447425.1 of uncultured Candidatus Bathyarchaeia archaeon. GTDB lineage: Archaea > Thermoproteota > Bathyarchaeia > TCS64 > TCS64 > RBG-16-57-9. Next base: position 8,602 of record CAYUTB010000033.1, on the reverse strand, counting down.
CCATCGAGCTAGCAAGAATAGTCGATAGGGGTCTACGATCAGCTGAGATCCTGAACATGGAAGACCTTGGACTTGTATCTGGTGAGAAAGTCTACATCGTATTCGTAGACCTATACGTGTTGAACTGGGATGGAAACCTCATCGACGCATGCGGTGCAGGTGCACTAGCGGCTCTGAGAAACGCGGAGATCCCCGGATATAAGGTATCCAAGACCAACGAGGTATCCGAGACAGGAAAGACTATCAAGCTCAAGCTACGATGTGAGCCAGTTCCCATCACCATCTACAAGATCGGTAGCCACTTCATCCTAGACGCGACAGCTGATGAGGAAGAGGTAGCGGATGGAAGACTCACAGTGACTTTTGATGAGAAAGGAAACATCACAACGATGCAGAAATCAGGTTCAGTCGGCTTCACATTAGACGAAATAAAGAAATGCATAAATATCGCTAAGGAGAAGGCGGCAGAGATAAGGTCACTTACAGTGGCGAGCAAGTAATGGCAAAGAACAAACGTAAAAACATGGGACAAGGTACAAGGGGTGGAGCTACCCTCCGTAAGAGATACGGAAGGATCATGGACTCACTTCATACCTATCACAAATGCCCAAGCTGTGCAAGCCCCAGCGTAAAACGAGAAAGCGTTGGACTATGGGCATGCAGGAAGTGCGGACACACATTCGCAGGCGGAGCATACATCCCAGCGACAAAGCTAGGACAGACATCCCACAGGATTCGCGTCCAAAACTAATCCTTTTTCTAAAACATCCTATTCTTTATCATTAAATGGATACTCATGATGCACCTGTTACTGCAACAGTTTCTATTGAACTAAACCCAATGCTGCTTGAGGCAGTTAATACAGCGTTGATTCCAGAGGCAGAGACCCCATCATCGGATAGATCAGAAACAAGTATAACTGTTGAGGGAAATCATCTCGTAATCCAGACGAGGGCCTCAGACACAACAGCTCTGAGAGCCTCGCTGAACAGCTACCTCCGATGGGTACAGGGAATACAGAGTATCGTAGAGAGCATAACGTAGGCTCCGAAACCCTATATATCGAATTGGTTGCTGGTTATTTGTCACTTCAGGTGAAATAAATGAGGAACGAATTAAAGAGAAGACTCAAAGCAGGAGAACAACTCTACGGAACATGGATCACAGTAGAGAGCCCAATAATGACAGAGATGATGTCAAGCTTCGGGTTCGATTACTTTGTTATCGACACAGAGCACGCCCCACTGGACCCCATCATGGCCCAGACACTGATGCAGGCAATGAGACCAAACACAAAAACCACTCCCATAGTCAGGGTATGGTGGAATGACATCGTCGCAATCAAGAGAGCACTAGACATCGGAGCACATGGGATACTGGTCCCATGGGTCAACAGCAAGGAAGAGGCAGAGATGGCTGTAAAGGCAACTCGTTATGCTCCAGATGGACTCAGGGGCTGTGGACCCAGAAGGGCAGCCTTGTTTGACCCAGATTACTTGAAGACCGCGGACAAGGAGATAATGGTAGTCGTCCAGATCGAGAGTAAGAGAGCCGTAGACAACATCGAGGACATCTGCTCAGTTGAAGGCATTGACGCCACATACATTGGACCAGCTGACCTATCTGCGAGTTATGGACATCTCGGTAACATGAGCCACCCCGATGTACAGAAAGCCATTGACAGGGTCTATGATGTCTCGAAGGCAATGGGTGTAGGAACCGGTATCCACGAAGCATCAGGCACTAGCATCCCTGAGAGGATGAAGAAAGGATATAACCTAGTGACTCTTGGAAACGACCTCATTTATGCCAAGAAGGGAGTCCTAGCCCACTTTAAAGAGCTAGGGATAAACCCCTAAACCCCTTTTTTACTCGTATTCTATTGTCGCAGGCGGCTTCGGAGTTATATCATAGTAGACTCTGCTGACATTCGGGCAGCTATCAAATATCTTTGTGGCTGCTTCACGGAGTGTGCTCCAAGGCAGACGCATTATTTTCGCTGTCAGGAAATCCTTTGTCTTTACGGCTCTGATCGTAACGATGAAACCGGGTGTATCACGTTTATCAATCAATAAAATTAGGCGAGTAGCTTCAGGATAGTTGTCGAAGACATAGTTTCTGACCTTAGCCAACTGGTCATAGTTGGGGTCGATGGTTCGATCAGAGTCATCAACTAGTGCCATGGTCAAGACAGTCCCATACGCACGTTTACCATTCATTATACCAGTTGTCTTCTCAACAAGTATACCTGCCCTTACATTATTCTCTGAAGATTCCAATAGTTGAGCCGCATCCCTGCGGAGAACCTTGAGTTCCTTGGGTGCTTCTCCGCTGAATATAGCTGCAAAGTACTGGTCTGGGCTATGCGGGTTTAGCTGCTCCTCCACGATGAATGTGGCTTTCTTCAGTTCATCGAGTTTTTCGTTTGTCAGCTCACCCACTACCCTGATGCTGAGCCCGGGGCCTGGGAAAGGCTGTCTCTCCGCAAGCTCGGGAGGCAACATCATCTTTCTGGCTACCTCTCTCACCTGATACTTGTACAGAGTCTTCAGTGGTTCTATTATCTGAAACCCATATTTCTCCTCAGAGTTTATACCAATCTGTTCAAGGATGTTATGCTGGGTCTTGATACCGCTAGAGGTCTCTTCTACATCGGCTCTTATGGTCCCCTGAACCAAGTATCTGCAGCCTTCCTCAACTGCGATATCCTGTAATGACTTGTAGAATGATTCCCGAAAGGCGATCCTCTTTTCCTCTGCGTCACTGATACCATTCAAAGCCTCCATGAATCTCTGCCTCTCATTAAGAATCCGCAGAGGCAATCTCAGTGGCTCTCCTGCTAGCAGGTTCTTTACCTGCTCTGCCTCACCCAGCCTCATGAAGTTATCATCGATGAATACGCAGACAAGATTGTCTCCGATGGCTTTGTGAGTGATAATAGCAGATACCGTACTATCCACGCCTCCGCTTACAGCTACGATGGCTTTTTCATCTTTTAGCTGGTCGCGTATGGCCTGAGTCTGCTGGTCAATGAAAGCGGAGACATCGAAGTCTTCCATAATTATCCAGTCTGAGAAGGCTGTGTCTCGAATAAAAGCTTTCCAAAAGGGTTAATAAAATAGTTAAAAATCGTTTGAAAGTAGCGCGATATTTATGCTTTGAATGCAAGATTTAAGTAGCATGAAAAGGTAAAAACGGGTTGAGACGTGAAAAAACGTTGGTTAGAACAGTAGCGGTGATAGGAGCAGGCGTCATAGGTGGCGCCATCGTAAAATGTATCTTAAGATCAAAGATTACTGAGAGTGTTATTGCGACAAGGCGTAATTTGGATACTCTTATACCGTTGGCTGATCTGGGGGCCAATATCTCTGATAATAATAATGTGGCTGCGCGTGAAGCCGACGTAGTGTTTCTATGCGTTAAACCCAATGACATAGAACATGTGCTGGGGAAGATCAGGGAAGAGGTAAAGGGAAAACTCGTGATCTCAACCGCAGCAGTCATACCACTGGAGTCACTGGAGGCTATAGAACCTGAGGCAAGGTATGTGAGAACCATGCCGAATATTGCCGCGATGGCGGGGGAGTCATTCACCGCCTACAGTATGGGCTCCACGACGCTACTTGAGGACAAGTCTACAGTTGAGTCATTGCTGAGTACGATGGGTATATGCATGGAGATTGAGGAAAAATACATGGACGCTGTCACTGGGCTCAGTGGAAGTGGCCCAGCTTTCGTCGCCATCGTGATAGAGGCACTTACATATGCAGGTCTTAGGGTGGGGCTTCCAAGAGAATTATCTAAGGTAGCGTCAGCCCAGTCAGTGCTGGGAACAGCGAAACTGATCATGGAGAATATTTGTACACCCAGTGAGATAACCGAGATGGTTACGACCCCCGGTGGAACCACCATCGAGGGAATATACCAGATCGAGGATGGCAAGTTGAGAACAGCCTTGATGAACGCGGTGCAGGCAGCTACAGAGAAATCATCCAATATCAGGGGCAACAGGTTGAAGAAATAACCCTCACAGCATTAGTATTAAATCTCGTCTACTATGTTCTATTTCTGTGAATATTTTGGAACTTGATATACTCATCAGAAATGGCAGAGTCATCGACGGGGCTGGAAACCCATGGTACCGGGCAGATGTCGGTGTAAAGGATAGCAAAATCTACGCTATAGGTAAACTGGGCAAAGCCGCTGCTAAGAAAAACATAGACGCATCAGGTCATTTTGTCTCACCAGGCTTTATTGACGCGCACAGCCACGGTGACTTCAACACCCTAGTCTACAGGGATATGGAGAACATCATCCATCAGGGCATCACCACAGTCGTAGCGGGTCAATGTGGATCAAGCCCCGCTCCTGTGAGCGATCTCATCAGGGCGGAGGCTCAGCGAAGCCTAGACTCTGAACTTCCACAGGGGATTAAACTCAAGATATCTTGGTCAAGCTTCGATGATTACCTCAAGGAGGAGGAAAAACAGGGACTGGGTGCAAATGTCGCTCATATGGTGGGGCATGGCGCCATCAGGGCAGCGGCGATGGGGTACGCTGCAAGGGCTCCTACTGCGGATGAATTGGAGAAAATGCGGAAATACACCGCTGAGGCTATGAAGTCTGGAGCATTTGGTATAAGCACGGGTCTCATCTATCCGCCGGGAATCTACGCGAAGACCGATGAGATAATCGAGGTAGCTAAGGTAGCTGCAAAATACGGCGGGATCTATGATAGCCACATTAGGGGAGAGGGAAAGACACTGATGATGGCGCTGGAAGAAGCGCTTGAAGTGGGCTATAAGGCTGGTATTCCTGTTCAGATAAGCCATCATAAGATCGCCAGCAGGGCCCTCTGGGGGAGCAGCGTTCAGACCATGCAAATGTTTGAGGAAGCACGAGAAAAAGGATTGGACGTAACCGTAGATCAGTACCCATACAAGGCGGGTTCAACTAGCCTTATGACCCTGCTTCCTCCATGGGTGCATGATGGGGGACGAGTGAAGGCGCTTGAGAGACTCAGAGACCCTGAACTTCGGGCGCGGATGAAGAGGGAGATCGAGGAAGGTATCGAGGGGTGGGAAAACTTCGCGGGTGAACTGGGCTGGGAGAACGTCTACGTCACCTCTGTGATAACAGACGCCAATAAAACAGTCGAGGGAATGAATATGACAGAGATCAAGAAGCATCGAGGAGCCAAGGAGGAGTTCACTGCTCTTTACGAGCTACTTCTGGAGGAAGAAGGTGCGCCCGGAATGGTCATCTTCTACGGAGACGAGGATGATGTCAAACGCATCATGAAGCATCCTCTTCACATGGTGGGAACAGACGCAGGATGCTGCACCATTGAGGGACCATTCTGCAAGGGAAAACCGCATCCACGCCACTATGGAACATACCCCAAGATACTGGGAAAATACGTAAGAGAAGAAAAAACGATCACATGGCAGGAAGCAGTACGAAAAATGACCAGCTTCCCGGCTCAGAGATTCGGTATACTGGACAGAGGACTCTTACGACCCGGAATGTGGGCGGATATCACAGTATTCAACCCGGAGACAGTGATAGACAGGGCAACATACAAAGACCCACACAACTTCCCAGCGGGAATCCCATATGTGATAGTAAACGGAGAGATAACCATCTCAGAGGGAAAATACAGTAAATCAAGAGCAGGTACGACCCTCAGAAAACCCGTTTACTAATTTTCTATTACCTAAACATTTATTGTATACTTGTGATATGGAGTCTCAAAATCGAGACTGGTGAATGAGACGAGCAACTTTCTTGTAGTGGGCGGTGGATTGGCTGGACTCAGTTTCGCGTTGAGGTCTGCTAAGAGGTCACGTGTAACCATCATCACGAAGAGTACACTGATGGACTCCAATAGTAGTCTAGCACAAGGTGGAATAGCAGCAGTAATCCGTGCCCCAGATAATTATCAGAAACACATCAATGACACCATAAAAGTTGGACAAGGACTCTCGGACAGAGAAGCCGTTGAGGTTCTGGTTCATCATGGATCAGAAGAGATCAAATGGCTGATAGAACAGGGAGTTGAATTCACCGAGACACATGGAGAACTCGATCTCACAAGAGAAGGCGGGCACAGCAGTCGAAGAGTAGTGCACGCTGGAGATATTACCGGCTTTGAGGTTCAGAAGACACTGATCCAGAACGCACGGGATACCCCCAACATCAGGGTAATCGAGAACATCATAGGTGTTGATCTGATTATCGAGAACGGGGTGTGTAGGGGCGTGAAGGCGTTTGATATTAAAGCCTCATCTATTATAGATTTCTTAGCAGATTTCACGGTACTCGCCACAGGCGGGGTAGGGCAGTTATACGCCAAGACATCAAACCCGATGATAGCGACTGGAGATGGCGTAGCTATGGCTTGGCGAGCCGGAGCAGTTCTCAGAGACATGGAGTTTGTGCAGTTCCACCCATCGATACTTGATCATGGTGAGAGCCCCTTTTTCCTCATCAGCGAGGCTGTACGGGGAGAAGGTGGAATATTGGTGAACACAGAGAAGGAAGCCTTCATGACCAGATATCATCCATTACAGGACTTAGCCCCAAGAGACGTCGTATCGAGGGCGATAGTCGAGGAACAGAAGAAGGGACAGGTATATATTGATATTCGTGAAAGGGGCAAGGATTACCTCACTGAGAGGTTCCCCGGTATCTACGCTGAGTGTGAGAAGCGGGGCATCAAGATGGATGAGGATCTTATCCCGGTTTCACCTGCAGCCCACTATTTCTGTGGTGGTGTCAAGACTAACCATTATGGGGAGACTAATATTCCGGGTTTATTGGTATTTGGAGAATCTTCATGCACAGGCGTTCATGGCGCAAATAGGTTGGCTAGTAACTCTACGCTTGAATGCATGGTTTTCTCAGATCTAGCATCAAGAAGAATAACAAAAGACTGCGATGAGTTCCCAGAGCAGACCATACTCGACAAGTTTTCATCTTCAAATGCATCAGATGATTACAGGGAGATAATTCAGAACATAATGTGGAAAAACGTTGGGATCAATAGAAAAGTCCCAGACTTGATGAAAGCTCAGACTCAACTGGACAAAATATATCATAAAACTATAGAAAAACTCGAAAAGGAAACATCATTATCAAACATTGAGACAAGAAATCTTGCCTGCGTAGCCAGACTAATAGCCAGAGCAGCGCATATCCGTTTGGAGAGCAGGGGAACCCACATGCTTAACGAATACCCAGTACGAGACGATGAAAACTGGCTCAAACACATCGAGTTTAAGAAAGAAAATGTGATCCTAGTGGATCACAGGAAATAGTGGGTTTATTTCACGTATTTCCCGAAGTGGGCTGGGGTCGCGTGCGGTGGAGGCAGCTCCGCCATTGTCTTCAACCCAGGCTCTGAGTTGATCACATGTGGGATCATGTTCGTTGTCATGGCGATGGTGCCGTGGTCACCGTGTACACATGGGGTGATCTTGTTGTTAATCGGAGGCACTCCTTTGATGCTTACGCTGTCAAACTCCTCGTCCGCGCCGATGTATGCCTTAAAGTCCATGGTGATCAGGTTCTTTCCCTTACTGACTCCATAAGCCATCTGTTTTCCACCAGCAACATAACCTGCAGGCACCTTGATGGCGTCGCTCGCCACATCGTGGTCGAAGGTTATGGGTTCAGGCATATCTACCTTGATCTCATCGAGCACCCATCCAAGGGTATCAGCGATCATCTGCATGCTCTGTTCTAACCCAACGTGACCGGTGATCTTGTGGTTATCGATGGCGTCCCTGTACTCCGCTACGGTCATGCCTGCGCCTATCTTCTTCTGGAATGGTATGCGGCGTGTAGCAGCATTCATCTGTCGGGCGATGTGCATCTCCTCGACTTGCTCACATGGTCCTGAGAGGAAGATGGGCAAAGTGTCCATCAGGAAACCGGGGTTAATACCGGTTCCCAGCAGGGTTGCGCCTTTTTCCTTCGCGAGTTTATCCAGCTTTTTCGCTAACTCGGTTGACTCTTTCTCGACGTAGGGGTAACCAAGTTCCTCACAGGTGCTGATTATGTTTACACCGTGTTTGAGAATCCCCGCGAATTGGTCATAGGTCTGGCGTAGGTAGCTCATTGTGGTATGACAGACGATGTCTGGTTTGGTCTCACTCAGAACCTTATCCACATCGTTGCTGATGATGACACCGATCTTCTTCTGTCCCAATACCTCACCAAGGTCCTTGCCTACTATGGCTGGGTTGACATCAATGGCTCCGACGATCTCAACTCCCTCTTTTGTCAGAAGGTATGTTGCTAGTCGTTTACCGATGACTCCAATGCCATATGAAACGATCTTGACATTCTTCAATATAGGTCAACGAATAAGCACGTGCTATCTCTTTAAATCTTTACCGCGAGCCGAGCCTAATCCAAGTATGTAGATAAAGGGTGCAGACATCTCGCTATATACAATATACACCGGTTTTTCAATGTACCCCAAAGCGGGGAGGAGAAACAGAAATGAAACTATCTAAAAGAAGCGGTATGACCGGTTTAGAAACTGCCATCATCCTGGTGGCGTTCGTAATCACAGCAGCAGCGTTCGCATTCGTTG
>CAYUTB010000032.1:0-19991 GCA_964447425.1 uncultured Candidatus Bathyarchaeia archaeon | reverse complement strand
GAGGTCTGATGATGTTGATGTTGCTTGGGGCGGCGGACCAGACCTATTTGACCTCATACTGGACGCTGATCTGCTTGCTCCCCTTGAAGGAAACGGCATAGACACGATTCTAGCCGGAATCCCCGAGGATATTGGAGGATCGGAGACCCGTCGAATGGTGGGCAATGATGTGTACTGGGCTGGGGCGGCAATAAGCAGCTTCGGCTTCACAGTAAACACGGAGTTGTTGGATTACTATGGCTTACCTGAACCAACAACATGGCAAGATCTAGGAAGCCCAGTATACGCAGCATATCTACCAACGACCCTCGTTGGAACCGCTGATGCTACAACCAGTACCTCAAACACTAGGATATTCCAGATCATACTCCAGATCTATGGATGGGAAGAGGGATGGGATGTACTCATCAAGATAGGTGCAAACTCCAAGATATTCGACCAGTCGGGAAACGTCAGGGACGCTGTTATCAACAAAGAAATAGCCATAGGGACAACCATCGACTTCTATGGTTACACAGCACAGTGGGTTAACCCAGAGTTCTGCCGATATATATTTCCGGCTGATGGAACAATCGTAAACGCGGACCCAATCGCGTTACTCACAACAACTACGGACAAGGATCTAGCCCTTGGCTTCATCGAGTGGGTGCTGAGTTCCGAGGGACAGAAAACATGGCTTGACGGTAACATCAACAGGATGCCTGTTAATGAGGCGGTGTTTGATACTCCCTTGGGTCAGCAGAGATCAGATCTAGAGGAGGTCTTTGCCAAGACTCAGGATGCGTTGACCATACAGTTTGACAGCGTCGAGGGAGCAAGCTACTACTCTGCTATCCGTAGCTATCACAGAGCAGTAATTGTACTGCCTCAGATAAAGCTAGAAAAGCTCTGGGAGGACTTGACTTGGGCGCTGGAAGATGGAAAGATAACACAGGCTCAGTTTGATGACTTGTCGTTCAGGATGGGAGACCCCACTGAGATCCCATTCGTTGATCCAGCCACTGGTAAGACCGAGATATTCACCATGGCATATGCTCAGGCGATAAACGAAAGGATCGCCACTGATGTAGTGTACAAGCAGAACCTTGTAGATGCGTGGGTATTAGCAGTCAACAACCACTACGCGGAACTCGCGGCAGAACTAGAAAGCATATCTTAGGGGAACATATTTGAGGGAAAACTGGGTGGAGAGTATCTCCATCAAGGATACAGTCGATAAACTTCGGAGGGAGTTTGACCCCCTCACAATTACCCAGACCCTTATCTCATATGTCATGCTCATCGGTTTTCTCGTGCTCCCCCTATCTTCACTGGTTATTCAGGGCTTCAAATATGAGGGTGGATTCAGCCTCCGATGGTTCATCAATATATTGACGAGCCCAGAGTATGTGAGCCTCCAGAGTCGAGGAGGGCGGATGTTTGAGGTCCGCAGAGACGTCATGTACATCTGGGGCTATGACCATGGGATTCTTCTAAACTCCTTGATGGTAGCATTCATCGTGACGGTGTTCTGCAGCATCATAGGCATCGGTGTAGCCATGATTATGGGGAGATACGAGTTCAAAGGCAAAGCGATCTTCAAGGTAATCCTGTTGATCCCCCTGCTGGCAACCCCCTTCGTTAATGCTTATGTTGTTGGGAAGGTGTTCAACCCCCAGTTTGGGTTACTGAATTATCTTTTATTCGACTTGATGCATATTCTGCCTTGGCGCGTAAGCATAGATGGATTGGTGGGGTTAATCGTAATCCAGACCCTGACATATTACCCGATAGTATACACCAACGTACTATCATCACTCAATAACATCGACCCCAGCCTAGAAGAGATGGCTGAAAACCTAGGCTCAAAGGGGTTCAGATTATTCAGAACCATCACCCTCCCTCTCTTCCTACCGGGACTTGTGGCGGGTGCGGTTATCACATTCATATTCAGCCTTGAAGACCTCGGTGCCCCCATCGGTTTCATCGGGGCAACTGCTAACCCTCTCTCTAAAAACGTGGCGTCGTACCAGATATACGCCAGCTTCAAAGAGGCGTTAACCGGGGATATATCCCCAAAGGTCTCTGCCTTGGCTCTGCTAATCATGGTTATCACGATTCTGAGCTATGCTCTCGTCAAGTATTACACATCAAAGCGGAGCTACACTATGATAAGTAAGGGTGGCAGATGGAGTCCAAGACTCAGTAAACCCCGGTTGGGTTCAGAGCTGCTAATCATCGGTTCACTGTTGCTGTTGTTCATTTTGGGGGCGATGCCTCAGATAGGGACCTTCGTGTTGGCGTCAACCAACTGGGCTAGTAGCGGCACATTCCCAACAAAAATCACGGGCGAATACTTCAAGGCACTAACCACCAACCGGGATGTAGTACGCGCCATACTGAACAGCCTCGGATACAGCATCGTGGCTGTCGTAATAATGATAATAGTAGGCTCAAGCATCTCCTATGTAGTTGCAAAACGCGATATCCCCACAAAGGGATTCTTAGACCTGCTTGCAACGGTGCCCGTCTCCGTACCGGGGGTGAGCTTGGCTGTAAGCTATTTCCTATTCTTCTCATCCAAGTTCTTCAGGGGATCATTACTGGATCCCTTAACAGACCCAGCTCTCTTGTTGATCCTCGCCTACTCGATAAGGAGGCTGCCTTTCACTACGCGGTCAGTTTACGCTGGGCTTCAGCAGATAGATAAGAGCCTAGAGGAAGCCTCCCTGAATCTAGGGGCGACTCGGACATCTACATTTACCCGGATAGTCATCCCGTTGATAATGTCCAATGTCATCAGCGGCGCCCTCCTGAGCTTTGTCTACTCTATGTCAGAGGTCAGCACCAGCGTCACATTGGGTGCATTAAGCGAAGCCCGAGTGCCCATCACTTTCTTCATCAGCCAGATCGTGTATGGTACGGCTGCAGTTGGCTCTGTAAGCATCGGGGCGAGCCTGTGCATACTATTGATGGCTGTACAGATCACCGCCATGGCTGTGAGCAACTATGTGCTCAAACAAAAAGTATCATTCCTAGGAGTATAACAAAATGGTAGAAATAGAGCTGAGAAACCTGACCAAAAAGTTCGGACCAGTCAGAGCAGCAGATAACATCAACTTTACTATAAAGGACGGGGAGTTTTTCACCCTTCTAGGTCCAAGCGGCTGCGGGAAAACCACCACGATGCGAATCATTGCGGGGCTGGAGTTCCCCACCGAAGGTCAAGTGTTTTTTGATGGAATGGATGTAACCCAGATTCCATCCTATGAGCGAAACACAGGGATGGTGTTCCAGAACTATGCGTTGTGGCCGCACATGAAGGTCTTCGATAACGTGGCATACGGGTTGAAGGTGCGAAAGGTACCAAAAGAGGAGATGGATGAGAGGGTTAAGGAGGCGCTGAATCAGGTTAAACTGGGTGGGATGGAGGATAGGTTCCCGACACAGCTCAGTGGAGGGCAGCAGCAGCGTGTCGCCCTCGCCAGAGTCTTGGTGATCAACCCGGCTGTACTCTTACTGGATGAGCCTCTGAGTAACCTAGATGCAAAGCTCAGAGTTCAGATGCGTGAGGAGATCAAGGCACTCCAGAAACGCCTAGAGATAACCACCATCTATGTAACTCACGACCAAGAGGAAGCGATGTCCGTATCTGATACGATCGCTATCCAGAATCAAGGCAGGGTCATGCAGATCGGCGCCCCCCTTGACATATACAATATCCCCCAGAACGTCTTCATTGCCACCTTCATGGGCAGAGGCACTCTTCTAGAAGGCGAGATCACTGGTACTGATGGAGGCGTTCAGATGAAGATCGGGAACATAGTTCTCACAGGGCTTGACTCTACTGGAAAAATAAGGACCGGTGATAAAGCCTCGTGCATCATAAGGCCTGAGAGCTATGCGATTGAAGAGCCTGATGAGCCCTCCAACATGCTTGAGGGTGTGGTCGAGTGGTCTTCATTCATCGGTCCCTACTCTGAGGTAAGGCTTGATGTTGACGGCCACAAGATTCTGGTGGATGTACCCCCAGATGTAATCTCAGAGGTAGGTGGAAGCCTTAAGGTCTATATTCCCTATAAGAATACGATAATGTTACCCTCAGATGTGAACTAAGATGAGAAGAAACAAAATAACCCTGATCCTGCTCCTAGCCATAACTGTTTCCGGGCTAATAGCTACAATCCCCTTCGCAGAGTCCTACACGGGACAGAAAATAGCGGAATATATCAGCTCGCCGTTGCCAACGGCCCCCGCTGCTATGCTTCAGGGCGGGGATTTCCCGGTATCTGTGAAGCCTCTCTCTGGTTCATTGGCTGATGGCGTGGCCTCTGACTGGTCTGGGACAATCACATCAATCTATGGCGCCTATTCGGTTTCCCTCGTGAATGGTTCACGTCTAGATGATGCGTGGCTTCTCTACTTCCACGTATCAGAGGATGTTCATGTTGGGTTGTATAACCTCACTTTGACACAGGGCTCAGTGAGTGCTCATCAGAGTAGATGCGTCTGGGTGCTTGAGACGTGGCCAGAGAGTATAACCTTCAGCCAGATCACGGACATACATGAACCCATAGGTGAACTGGTTTTCCCAGCATTCATCATGCAGAGCAACTTCATCAACCCAGACTTTGTCATCGCCACGGGTGATATAGTTCAGACCGAGTCCAATGCGCGGAGCTGGGCATATCTCCAGTACGCCATGTTTAATCTCGAATATCCAAGTTATCTGTTGCCCGGTAACCATGATTACTCTGGTTATGGGGGCAAAGGCTATGCCATGTATGGTGGCAAGCTGAATTATACCCTAGTTTTGGGGGATTTTGTTATCATCGCAGCTGATAGCGCCGAGAATGGATACTTCAAACCATCTCAGATATCGTGGATTGAATCTCAGTTGCAGAAGTACCCTGATAAGGTGAAGGTGCTCGGATTCCACCACGCTTTTCTCAGCAGCGAATACGAGGATGATCTAGGTTCAACCACTGGTGGATACATTGACGCTGACTGGGAGAATATCGATGACCTTGCGGACACAATGTACTTCACGTGGAAAGACGCCGAAGGAAACCCATTACCGGTATCCAAAGAGCTTCTCAGGATAATACAGGAAAACGATGTGCGACTCATTCTAAATGGGCACGTCCACAGGGACATGATCTATGTCGTGAATAATCAACACTACTTCGTCACAACATCAACTACAGGCGGCGGGTTACCCCCGGAGTCAAGATTCGGTTCACGGCTGATCACTCTCGATAATGATGGAACCGTTCACTTGGACTCTTACGCTGAGGCGAATCTGGATAATCCCCCAAATAACATCCCAACGGGGATGGTCGCATACACGTACAGGTCGGCTAATGACTTTACGGGAACAGCTGTCTCAGCGTCAGTTGAGAACTTGCTGGACATGGATATAGATGAGGGGCGGCTCATATTCAAGGTCTCAAAGAGCAAACCTATCGGTGACTATGTTTTCGTAGGCGAGCAGCCTGTAAGATTTGAGACCGCAACCACCGATCTGGGCTATGTTTTTGACGCCTACTTCAATGTAGAGGCGAAGTCCAGCTTCGAGGTTACCCTGAAGGCAGCAAGCGATACATCCAGACCCGAGTTGTATGTAGCTCTCGTGGCTCCGTATCAACCCGAGACGCCTACACAGGTGATGTTAACGGCTCGCGACCTAGGCTGGGGTATAAAAGAACTGGATGTTAGCTACTCGATCAATGGTGGTCAAACGTGGCTTCCCGTTGATGCTGCAATTGAGCCTATCCTTAATGGTGATCTCTACAAGGATACCTTCCCAGAGGTTGATGTGATCTTTGAGGTCCCCGGACTACTCAACGGTGAGTCCATACTCGTAAAAGCCGAGGCATCAGACTACGCGGGAAACGCCGCTAGCTTCCTATCATCTGACCTAACAGTTCCTGAGGTAACCACATACACTCTATCAGTAGAGTCTACCCCTATCGATGTTGATGTAATGGTTAACGAGGTCTCGCAATCAACCCCATATGAAGCAGAGCTAACCGAAGGCACCATCACGTTATCGGTGCCTCAAAAGGTATCTGAAGGCGACGATGAGTATACGTTCAAAGAGTGGAGCACTGGTTCAACCAGTCTGGAGACCAGCGTCGAGTTATCCTCTGACACCAGTATTTCCGTCACCTATGAGATGATTGAACCCAGCGAACCCGATGAGCCGAAAGAGTCTGGTGGAGGAATACCATTGCCAGCTTCATTCATGCTTATAGGCGTCATCGTGGCGACATTATTGATGAGCCTCAGAAAGCCTAGGCTTTCTTAACCCTGCTGTTTCACATATTTTTCTCAATAATTTGACTATTCGCTTAGCTCTGAGTGAAGTTTTTCTAGATTATCAGGTCCAGTATCTCTGCGCCTCTGGTTATCTTATCGATTCCCTGGTTTATGATGTAGATTGACCCATCTTTCTTGTAAGCCTTGATCATGCCGCTCCTTATTCCCTCATACATCTGCTCTAAGTTCATGCGGTTGATCTTCATGGCGTCCTCGATGGAGACTATGTTCAATCTAGTTACCTGAGATATCAGATGATCCAATGCCCCCTCAACGCACTTGGTCATCATACTCACAAGGGGATATATTGTGCCCCGTCCTGCCTTTTCAGCGCATTTTCTATAATATTTTATCTCGTAATCATTCAGGTCTAGCCCAAATATGTAGCCATGATAGTTAAGCAGCCATTTTGCTATCAATCGACTGGTTGAACCCGTTCCATAGTTGAATGGCCTTATCTGGTGAAAAAAACTCTGCACTATAGCAGCCTTCTCAATTGCATGATACTCCGAGTCCTGATTGACTTTCTCCAAGAACTCATCCACTTTTCTATGCATCTTGTCGCCACTATTTTTATTCCTGAATGATCCCGCCTCTTTATCGATGTTTTTCATCAATATTCCGTGGAGCTCAAGAACACCGTTGATTGACGGCGGGGCTCTCGTATTCATGTTGATATACTCGAATGCGTTAACGTGATTGAATGTCAGGTGTTGAAAATAGGGTGCTTTTCCGAGAAAATCGTTGCCGCTCTCTATTATCTTGCTCGTCTCCTCAAGGCTAAGCGTTGAGCCCTCTATGGCGTTACTGGTGCAGGCAAACTCAACAAGGATGTCTCTGAGTATCTTCTTCAATGAGTTCCTGTCGAGAACCATGGATTCCAGTCGGGTTTTCTTTGAATTTATCCTGTCTAGGATGAACTCATCGATGTACTTCAAACCTGACGCCTACGGGAAATGGGTCGAAGATTCAGCTTTAAAGGATTATAGAATAATATAATATGAAAAACAGGGTTTACTGGTTGAAGAAATCGAGGGGACGCTGCCCAGTCATCCGCGACTCCTTTATGAGGAAATCCCTCATCTCATCAGCGTCAGTGAATATCCTTGTAGCGTACCACTCGAAGAATGGGCTGGGCTCATACGGGTAATACGCGTAGACGAGCTTTGCCAACCCCTTGGCGTAGACCATCTCACACATGACTCCTGCGCTGATGCTCTTACGTGGATGATAGACTACCACGAGGTCGCTGTTCTCAATTATCTTGTAGTCGCTGTCAATTATCTGGAATCTGAGGTTTTTGATGGCTGTCTCGACCTCCTTGATGTCGAACTCTGCCTCCATGGGTCCATCCTTGTAGGTCATCCTGAATGTGAATGTGTCTGGCATCTCCTCTCTGGAGTCGATGGTCTCGTTCACGGCGTCCCTCCACTGCTCAACGATGTCCCAATCCTTAATCAGGTACGGGTCATAGAGAACATAATACTCATCCAGGCTCTCGAGGAACTTTGTGATCTTCGTGAAAAAGTCGGCTCCCTCCCCCGTGATGGGGTGGCTGAGGTAGACAGTCTCCTTGCTGGGCTTGTATATGAGGTCACGTACTAGTTTGGCGTCGTTCTCAAACGCTACCAACTGTATCTTGCGTTTCGGCGTGAAGGACTCGGCTAAACGGTATACTCCGTTCACCTCTTCTCTTCTCCAGTTGGCGATCTCTCCGAGGGTGTACTTGTGGTCCTGCCACTGTGTGTCATGAGATAGCCTGTCCCTGACCCTCACAATGTCATCGAATACTATGATGAACATGTTTGGGTTGAGAAGCTGCACATCTTCCTCGGTAAGTCCTTGGAACCTGTTTCCCTTCCACTCAAAATGCACCGGCGTGCTGATTACGTGTACTCCACCGTTTCTATTGATCTCGTGGTTGATCCTCTGTATCGCTTTCAGCCTGTACTGCTCCATCTTATCGGGTTGGCTATCGTAAAAGTCGAGTATGTTGATCTTTGTGAGGTGGGTGTTATCCTGCTTCGCCTCCTCCACGATATACTCGAAGAGGTGATGGTAACCGAAGCTAGCTATTCCCTTGAGCTCCCTGATCATCTCGTCCCTGCCGTTCCCGGGGGGGCCATTGAAAATAATGACTCTCTTCTGATTAGACATAATGAATCATTGGATTCGATGCAGTTAAAATGTAACGGTAAAATTAGTTAATCTTCATCCTGAAACCGGACCAAGTATCGTCTATGGATATCATGGATACGCCTGTTAGACCGATCTCATCCCCATATTTCCAGATGGAGTCCCTGTTGATATCCACGTTGCCTTCCTTGGCTAGCTTGGATGTGCCTTTTGGGTAGGTGACCCAGATCAGTCCGCTCTTTTTCATCTTCTTCTTCAACTTCGGGAGCTTGTCCTTTAACCCCTTCATATCTGTGACGAATAGCTGCGCCAAATCAACCTCTTTGTCTTTACCTGTGACGATCTCCACGCCCTCAGGTAACCCCATGTTTTCACGGTAACCCAATGGCTCATCGATTAACATGACTCTGTAGCCGGGCATTATCTTGAGTTTCTCGCTTACTGGCTTCTGACTCATAGGTTGAGAGACTCTGAATCGATGAATAAAAAGGGTGAGGTGCTATACGTCGCCGTTTTGTTCTATCTTTGTATCTTCGTATGGGGCTGCGACGCGTCTGTAGAATTCGTGCTGGATGCACTCCAATACGCCCATGGCTTTGTTAATGTGATAATACCTGAGTGGGTAGACTTCCTTGATGATCCTTGTGACCACATAGTTTAGGTGTCCATCCACGCTCTCGGGTGATTTTTCTTTCAGCAGCTTGATCATCTGCTCAAGAACCTCATCGTATTGGGGTCTCTCTTCCTGTGTTATGTATGGCATGAGTATTCATACGGTACTGAATGTATAGGGTTTACTCTATTCTTAGCTCGTGTCTGATGAGCTCTGTGCCATCTGTGTTGAACCAGAATGCACCTTTGACTTTCTTTCCCTCCAGAAAGGCTGGTAGCCAGTGCTGGTCATCCTGCCACATCTGCGTGTATGGTATGTCTTTGAAGCTGAACCAGCGTAGCTCGCCCTCATCGTTTGCGTTCAGCTCTCCCGTGTACTCTGTGACCCTGAAGATGTATGTGCTCCAGTCTGGTTCGGGTTTTTCGCCGAAGTAGAAATCAATCAAACCATTGAGCCGGGGGTCCAGTACTGTGAGCCCTGTCTCTTCTCGTACTTCACGTATGACTCCTTCTAGTGGTGTCTCGTCTGGTTTGAGTTTGCCTCCGGGTCCGTTCCATTTTCCCTCCCCGAATTTACCGGCTACCTTGTGTTGTAGTAATAATTTGTCGTCGTTGATGATTTCGCAAATAGTTGCCCGGATCAAGTGGGTTCAAGCATATTTGGTGCCTCATTAATATAACAAATACAGTCAAAAGCCTCTTTCATTGATAATTATTAAACACTCAAACCGCATTCATATTTCATGACAAAGTTAATCATCACCGCAGCCATAACGGGCGGAGAACCAGTTCACAGGGGAATGACCCCACATGTCCCAACCACCGTTGAGGAGATCACCGAGGAAGCCGTAAAGTGCTGGGAGGCAGGAGCAAGCATCGTCCACCTCCACGCTAAAGAACCTAATACTGGTAAGCCTCACCCTGACCCCAACCCTGTTCTGAGGGCTTATATTGAGCAGATACAGAAGAAGACCGATTTGATATGCAACGTGACCACTGGCGGTGGTAGGCGTGCCAGTGATGAGGCGCTGGATAAGATGATCGAGCAGAGGTGCAAGCTGGGTCAGGAGATGATGTCCATGAACGTGGGCACCATCAACCTCTGGACCCCACCCTATGAGGGGGTGTTCATGAATGATGTGCCTCGGATCAAGCGCTGGGCTGGCTACATGAAGGATCACGGCATCAAGCCCGAGTTAGAGGTCTATGACACAGGTATGATTAACACGGCGAAGATGCTGAGCGCTGAGGGTGTGTTCAAGCAGCCCCTCCATATCCAGTTCGTTATGGTGGGCAAGACGGGGTTCTCCGCTACTCCCAAGATGCTGCTCTACAGTGTGGAGGAGCTACCCCCTGAGTGGACTTGGAGCGTCTGCAGCCTTGGCAGGACAGAGCTACCGATATGTGCGTTGGCTATGACTCTGGGTGGGCATACCCGTGTCGGTATGGAGGATAATATCTACCTCACCAAGGGAGAATTACTGAAGAGCAACGCACAGCTAGTGGAAAGGATCGTCACCATCGCTGAGGCATTGAATATAGAAGTTGCCACACCCGATGAGGCTAGGAAGATTCTAGGGGTATCCTAGATCTTTTTGGGATTTTATTCCAGATTAAAGCTGATACCCCAGCTACGATTATCAGAGCAGTCAGTATACCGGTTATCTCAACGTATTTTGTTTCTCAAAGCCCAATAATCCTTGGGGTCGGAAGCGGAGAACCAACACCAAGATAGTCATGGATATCAGTTGCCTGTAATCGCCAAACCAGACACCAATTCTCTCCTGACCCCAGACCGTCAACATAATATCCGATACCCCGACAATCAATCCACCGATGAAGAAACCTCGACGAGTATCCAACCCCCCAAGTAGGCTCGCAGCTATTATTGGGGTCATTATCCATGAACCCATCACGGGTGTTGACTTGAACCATAATGAACTCAAGAAGCCAGCAAGGCAAGCTAAACCACCTGAAAACCCCCACACCAGTAACCATATCTTATCTGGGTTCACGCCCTGAACCATAATCAACTCCGAGTTCTCAACTGTCGCCCTATAAGCTGACCCGAAAGAATTCCCTGAATAGATTTTACTCCAGAGTATATATGTGAGGAAGGCAATGGCGGTGAAAATAAAAAAGACTCCCGACACAGAGCCTATATAGAAATCATATTCCTTCAATAACACCGTAGCAGCCCAGAAATGGATCACCTCCTTGATCCACTCAGCGTATATACGAGTCAACCCCGTGAGGACCTCGCCTAAACCTATCAAGGCAAGGGTGATCAAGACAGGGTCTCGGTTCCTCTTCATCAATGGCTTGATGACTATGATGTATATCCCAGAAGAGACAAAGAAACCCACGATAATGGACAAAGGTAACCCCATGTATACTGGAAAATTCCAAACTCTAGTAACTGTATATGCCACATAAGACCCGATTGCCATTATTGAGCCGATAGTGAAGTTTGGTGCCTTGGTGGATTGGTATGTAAGCGAGAATCCCAGCGATAACAGGATGATGGAAGAGGCGTAAGTCAACGCTGCCATCCAGAGATTGACGTTCATAACACAATAATACTAAACACGTCAACCATATATGGTTAACTACGCTGCTTTGATATATTTATTAATCTATGAATATTAACTTCATAGTACTGATTCGTGCATGGATAAAACAATCAAAACAGTCCTGCTACTGTTAACTTCATATCTTGTTGTTTTCTCCATATATTACCTGACCGTAATTGCTCCCTCTCAGACAAACTATCAGAGCGTATTAGATGAGTTTGAAGCACAGTTCCCCCTACCCGCAATAACCAAGAGCTTCCAATCCTATACCTCCCCACCATGGGTTGTCTCCCAAAATCAAATAGATACCCCCGCCAAGTTTCTCCAAATAGCCAACGGGGAAGACCTTTTCGCCATATACAAGGAAAAGGATTACTGGGATCGAGGCACAATCTATTATGTCGCTGTATCGCCAGCTGACCACTCCGGCTTCATTATGGTATACGAGTATCGCCCAAAAGTGAGAGATATCGATAACGGGTTCTTTAAACCAAAAACCTATGAAATTGTTTAATATCTGGCTCAGAATAGTCAGACTTCTTCACTATGAAAAAGATATGATTTTATCTTATTTCTTGTAGGCGACGTATATGTCTGCTTCAAGCATGGTGTCCCCGTCGTAGAAGTGGTGTGTGAAGTAGACGTTTCCGTATCTGTCTAGGGTTGCCTCCCCTGATGAGGCTAGAAAGATACTAGGATTATCCTAGGTCTCGATTTTTTATTGTTACGCATATTCCAAATGATAGCTGATGCCCCAGATAATAATATCAACCCCGTCAGTAAGCCGGCTGTCACAACATAGTTGGGTAGATTTCCCTTCTCCTCCTTGACTTCTGCTACGGGGATATTCGCTAGCCACGTATCCTCTGGGTTGGGTATCGTGAAGGATTCACCACCTGCCTGTGTTGCTGTTGAACCAGAAACGGTGAATTTTCCCTGAAAATCAGCGTACACAGTGTAACCATAGTCGCTTTCAACATCAGAGGCGTTTCTTAAAAACACGAACACCCTCTCACCGACGTAAAACTCGGGCTGGTCCTCGACCCAGACACCTATTCCGCCTATTTCTCCTCCTTCGATCCTTACCTTTACTATAGTCTCATTGCCGGGTTGTATGAAGTAGTCCTCTACCTGTATCGTCACGATCCTGTAGATGATGCGATTTCCTAGGGCGATTTCGATGCTGGATACTGTTCCTAGAACCGCTACGTCTGATTCATTCCAGAGTGCATCCAAGTCTATCTTAACCATAGAACCGTGCACCGATGATACTGGAATCAGAGCCAATAAAACAAGAACGAGTGCTAGTTTTTTCATTTGCATTCGTCTCCTCCAACTATCTGGTTGGTTTCTGGGTCTACCCAGACCTCGTAATAGTGACCGGGTCTATCTGCTTGTTCAAAGCGTATCACCAAGTATTCGCATGGCGAGGGAAGCCTTGGGTGCTTTATCCCGAGATTATTGTGCCAGAAATAGTTGGGGACGCCGTAATCTATTGTATGTTGAATGTATTTCCCAACATCTAATCTATTCAATAATAGAAACGTTTTAGCTATATTCACGGCTTCGTCGATTTCTTCATCAACTCCGTTGAATACTGTGAATGATGGTATTTTGTAGCCGCTTAGTGTCACACTCGCTAACGTCTTGGGGTCTGACTCGAAATAGAGTCTAAGGATCATATTCTCGTTGAACTCTATCTGATCATAGTAATAATAAACATCAGATACATTGGCGAGAACAACGTCCCTCTGTGCTTCATCAATCGAGTACCCCCAGACTGGCTCAGATGAGGCTAATGCTACGAAATCCACTGGCTCCGAAGATGTGAAACCTAGTATTATGAAGCCGGTTTTCACTGATGTGATGATGCTGGGATAGTGAACTGTGAGAGAGTTTACTCTGCCTACTTGGAACGAGTATGGGAGTTTGTTGGAGTTCTTATTAATTGGGCTGCCTACTACTCCTGTGCTAGACATTGGGTCTGCTCCTGTGGCGAAGACCTCATGGGTGATCCAGATTGGCTGCTCCTCCGAGTAATAGGCTAAGCCTGTGATTATTGTGGCTAATAGAAGGCTCGCTGTGAGGTAGAAGACGTTTCTTTTACTCAATTCAAATCTCCTTCATTTTAGTTCATCTGTTTTCACGAGAATTTTGTTACTCCAATCTATCGCCCTCTCAAAATAATGAAAATCCCGATTGTAACACAGGTAAAGATTAACCAGATTAGAGAATAATTTGTTCTATCTCTCGCTCCATCTGATGGATCGAGTCTTTCATTATAGAGAAACGATGGAGGATTTGAAGGTTCTATAGCTTTTTGCGCTATGTTCTCAACATCTGCAGGAGATCTTTCCACAGAGTCCCAGATATCACCTACTGAACCTGTTGAGATCACGTCTTCATACGCCTCGATAACTGTAAACCATCCTTCTACCTCGATTACCTCTCCGAATCTATATGTCCATGTCCAGTTCCCCAGAGTATAGTTTTCCCTCAAGACCATTGGCTCCATATAGGCTGTCTGCCCATAATATGGAGGAAACCAGCGATCTTCTTTCTCAACCCACTCTGCTAATGGGTCTCCTTCCCAGACCAAAGTGCCGTTTGGGTCGTATATCGTGAAGTATGAGCCATAGAGGGCTATCTCCGAGTCTACTTGGAATGCTATTACATCTCCTATTCTGAACTGATCTTTACGAGGCTCCACAAGAGGCCTCGTCATATTGTCCCCGTATTCTCGTTCTAGTAGTAATCCTTGTAGTCTCGCGTTTTCCAGTAATGCTTCCATGTATTTGTCCCTGTATTTGCGCCATGTTGTTTCGTATCTTTCTACTTTGTCCATGTCGTGGTTGAGTTGAATAATCTGCTTCCTGTACTCGGAGGCTTGATCCTCTAGGTCTTGATAAGATGAGTACAGTAGCTCGTACTGGGCGCTTGTGTATGCGTGTTCCAGTTCCAGATTCTCGTAAACTTGCATAAAATCTATGAGGCGGTTTCTCTGAGCCAGTATCACTAAACCGGATGCGATGACTAAAGCAGATAATATCAGGATGGTAGCTTGCTCTCTCGCTCTCAATTATCCTCAATCCTTCAAACATATGTAAACATTTAATGAATATAATACTAGGTTTTAGAACACTGGATTATTTTACTCAAGAGTTCTTTATGAAAAGTGATTAAATGGAGACTGAGCTTCCATCGACCCTTATTGAGAATTTCCTTGTTACATGATACAGCGCGCATGTAAGCTTAGTAGATAAGTTTGAGAAGAACATTAATGTTGGATAGGATCATCTAATTCTCTGTGAATATCCGCGCACTCGTATTATTTCTATTAATATTGGGGTCTGTACATTCAACGGTCGCGCCTAGTGAATATACGCCAATTAGCACTGAGGCGATTGAAGGCGATAAAAGAGTGGTTTTCAGCGTCTACAACGGGAACTATGCATGGGTAAGGTTCAATCTAACAATATGCAATCTTAAGGAGGAGCTTCTCTTTGAGAACCAGACTTGGAGCTACTTCAACGCTGAGATCTATGATCTGAATGGGTCCTATGTTGGGAACGTACGCCCAGAATCATCTGAAGGTTACTTGATGTTTCTTGCTCCAGAAGGACGCCATGTTAGAAGCTGGATGTGGGACAAACATGTATACGTAGATGGGAATAGGGTCAAGCTTGATGGTGGAAGATACATGATTGTTGGAGTGTATAAGGGATGGGGGCACATTATTCGATTGGAGCCTGTGGAGTTCGGCTTCACACATGATTACTGGTATAGCCCTGAAGCTTCCAGTGAAGAGCTGTTTAGAGCGATATATTTGGAAAGAATCAAGGTTTCCTCAATAAGACGTGGTTTTTTGTACGCGAGTGTGTTTGTGATCATTTTAGGGTTTCTGGAGGATAGGTTGTTGGTCTCACTGAGA
This sequence comes from uncultured Candidatus Bathyarchaeia archaeon, assembly GCA_964447425.1. Lineage (GTDB taxonomy): Archaea > Thermoproteota > Bathyarchaeia > TCS64 > TCS64 > RBG-16-57-9. The sequence continues at coordinate 4,439 of CAYUTB010000032.1, read as the reverse complement.
GACGATTATGTCTGGAATCTTGACTGGGTTTTTGTTCGTAAGATGTTATGGATAGCGACAGTTTCTCTGAGCATATTGATGCTGGGAATGATGAGCGCGTCTATGTGGGTGTATGAGATCTTTTGGTAGCACGCGTTTTTATTATCCTTAATCCTAAACTTAGAATATTGTTATACTACACGAAATTCAATCATCCTGTTACATGAAACTTGTAACACGAGACTGGCAAAAAAATACAAAATCCTTCTAAATAGATCAATTAATGGATGGAAAAAACTGAATGATAGTTCCAGTTTTTCTGGATGACTGGCTTGGCTTTCGTTAACACCAGATTGTTTTTCTCGTCCATTACCTCTGGGTTCACTGAGGCTGCGACTACCTCGCCCACGATCAACGTATGGTCTCCACACTCGTAGTGGCTCCACACCTTACACTCCAGATGCCCATAACACTCCTCGATGAGGGCAGATCGGATTTTCTGAGCCGGAATAGGAGTCAATCCGTGTTCCTCGAACTTGTCAATGTTTCTGCCACTCGTTATTCCGCATTTATGCATCTCATCGATTATCTCGGTGGTAGGCACATTGATATCGAATTCACCTTGCTCCATGATGAGTTTATGGCTGTACCTTGGCTCGGCTACCCCGATACAGACCAGCGGGGGATTCTGACTGATATACATGAACATTCCGAGGGTGATGATGTTTGTCTTACCCTCAGAGTCAACACATGTGGCGAGCACAACACTGGATGGAGGACCAGCCTGAAGCCACTTGGATTTCATCAAAACTTTCTTCATAAAACAACATGTAAAGGGATGAATTTAACGGTCATGAAAAGGGGCTAGACCTCAATAAACATGGTTTTCTCTCGCCCATATCGTTCATAGGGCTTTGTCAGATGCCTATGAGCGCTCCTATCAGGAAGATAAATACCGGGAACAATATCACGGTCAACCCCCCTAGATTTCGCGACAAGATCGACGCCACGGTAACCACATTTTTTACACCTCAACCCCTGACTCTTCCCCATAGACTCGGTTGAACCCCCGCATTCAGGGCACCTTGGCTTGACAGCGACAACCCCCGGGATAACCACATGAACTACAAGCTTCTCCATGTTCAGTGTTAGTTCTATACCGTGCAGGCTCACACCGGAGTAAACAGTGACCTCGTCGCCGGGTCTGAGCTTTCGCGCGGTTTCCCTGAAGGAGCCTGTTGGCTCGTAAGCGGCGCAGACCACTGTGCCTGTGTCGTCTCGCAGCCTGAAGAATACGTGCCCACCCTCAATGGTCTCTGGTGTGGAGTCTACGAAGCCATGCACTACCGCCGGGTTATACGCTGTAAGCATAGAGATGGTTATTGGAGACCCGAAGTGTTGATCGGTCCCCTGATTTGTCCGACAGATCATCCAGCGCTCAATGGGCTCAAGAGACACTATCATCTCCATGGCGTTAAAAACAGCCTCCGGTGTCTCACCCCTTACCCCATAGAGGACAGGGTCAGGACCTCTCGGGGTGATCAGGGGCATCTCATCCTCATCGATGTTATTGAAAGTTGAATCGGATAATGCCTTATCCATCTGCACAACGGAATCAGCGTCCACTCGCCTCGGGGTTCCCCAGTTTTCTGGTGTACGGTAGGTTAGAAGCTCATATGTGAAGTCGTCATCCATGGTTCCGCCGATGGCTGCTAATGCGCCGATGAGCCCCCTTCCATTCTTATACTCCAAGTAATCGATGCCTAGACGGTTGAGGATACCCATTGCATCAGTTTTATCGACTATCGAGCGGATGACGCGGAGAGCATACTCTTTAATCTCATCAGGCACCTCGCCTATGAGGAAGACTGCGCCGGGATTCGTGTTATCACAGTCGAATTCACCGAGTTGTTCGATGAGCCCCCGCACCACCCCCTTGACCTCTTCATACTTGGAGTCATCGATCTCCAGCCTCAGACACATGGATGCGTTTCCCCTAGTCTTCCAAGGAGTATTGGGGTTCAGCCGGAGAAGCGTAGGGTAACCGACAAATGTAGCCCCCAAAGCCATAAGGGGCTCCACCAGCCTAGCAGCAAGATATGTTGTGCACCCCCCCTCCGGGCTATCTGTGTCATCTATCCCGATATGCAGTTTCAAAGCATTCACTATTGCCACTAGCACTGTAAAAAGTAATTGAAAAAGAGTGTGATGAGTGTCTAGACTACGATCATTGTAAGCGTGGACCGAACCTTATCGAGGCGTCTGATCTTCCAACTGATGATGTCCTTGAGCTCCTGCATAGTCTCGGTCTGGATACGAGCGATGATGTCGTATACACCGTAAACCATGTAGGCTTCCTTGACCTCAACAATGTCTTTCAGACCCTTCAGTACCTCGCTTTCTGATCCTATCTCTGCGTTGATCAATACGAAAGCTGTTGCCAAAACTTCACCTAATACTGATCAAGTGCGATGGGATTTAAAAGTTATCAAGGGTAGATATTGTATTTACTCGGATGAAGGTGGGTAATTGTCAAAACTCTTGATAAACGGCAGCAGGTACAATCCGAAACTGATCCTGTTCGATGTAGATGGAACACTGGTTGATGACACTCACAGATACAGCAGTCTAGGGAAGGCTCGGTATATGGCTTTCGAGGAGTTGGCATCGGAAAAGGCTGCGAGGGAGTGGGCGAGGCTGGCGGGGGTAAACCCAAAGGATTGGACAATCGATCCTCTTGGACCTATCAGTAAGGCGCCTAGAAGGGATGATCTTGCCATAGCAGCAGGAGCACTGTACCTTGACGGATATAGTTGGTATGAGGCGCGGACGCTTGCCGAGACCATCTATATGGAAGCTGATGAGGAGCAGAAGAGGAGCTTTAAACCAAAGATCTATGAGGGAGTCGAGGAAAAACTCAGGGAGCTGAAGGATGCAGGGTTCATTCTCGGCATAGCCACCAACGGTGTAACACGGATCACTGAAGAGCTATTGGAGGGGCTGGGCATAGATGAGTTATTCAACATAGTAGTGGGCGCGGATCTAGTTGAGAGGAGTAAACCAGCACCCGATATGATACTATGGGCATGTAAGGTCGCAGGGTATCAAGCAGAAGAATCAGCGTACGTTGGAGATCAGCCGACAGACATGGAGGCAGCAAACAACGCACAGGTCTTACTCAGCATCGGCGTGCGCAACCCAGACTATAGCCAGAGAGGGGCAAAGGAGTGTCTGAAATCGGTCCAAGACATCCAAATAATCAACGAGCCTTAAACGCATGCATAGGTGCATTCGCTTTATAAAGTGTGATCAACTAGATTTCTTTGATGTTTTATGAAACTAGCTGAAGAAATGAATAAAATGGCAGAATTAGAGGAAAAATATGCCATAAAACTTGATAAAGATTTCAGAGGATGGGGAAACCCCGCTGTTGATTCACTGATTGAAACAATAGCTCTTGACTCAAAAAAACACGCGATCCTATACAGAACGGCAGCTTACCTAGTCGAGGGAAAAAGCCTCTCTATAATAGATATACAATATGAGGCTCTGGAGAAAAGCCTGAAGACCCACATAGAGACAGAGGAAAAAATGGTTAAAAAGGTAAAGGAGCTGGCGTCAATGGTTGAAAACGAGGGCGCAAAGAAGCTATTGATGGAGATTTACGGCGACGAGGTAAGGCATCACCCTTTCATGAAGAATCTGCTCAAACTCGTAATAAAGGGCGAGACAATAACCGAAGAAGACGTGTTCAACTTGGTGTTCAGAGACCTTCCAACACACGGAGCGCCAGGCCCAATGTTTGAGTGAGCGAACAAGGTAGCGCACTCAATCATTCTTTTTTTGAGGTATCGAGATTTTATCTAAAAAAAGTGGATATTGAATGTGTGTTTACTCATCAATTTAATTAAGCTACGAGACATTAAATGACCTAGATTTATTATTCATCAGGGAGGCATCAAACACTAAATGACCATACTAGGCGATTACATTACAGTCAAGGAGATGGTTGCGGTCGAGATGAACGCCGAATACCTCGGCGTCTCGACGCAGCTCATGATGGAGAACGCTGGGAGAGCCATCGCTAACGAGATCGTGAAGAGATTCCCCCGGGAATGCAAGGTGGTCTCGGTCTCTGGTTTGACTGGGAACGGTGGGGACGCCTTCACGGCGGCGCGGCACCTCGCATGTATGGGGTATAATGTGGAGTCATTGATCCTTGGTGACCCAAAGAACATCACCCTCCAGAATAGCAGGGTCAACTACAACGCGTTATCCAAGATGCGGGACAGCGTCAAAATCACCACCATAAAGGACAGCAGTCTGATCCCGGAGATTCAGGCAGACGTCATCATAGACGGTTTAATAGGCACAAGCCTAAGTGGGCCCCTTCGCCCACCTTTTCTCCAGATGGTTCAAGCCATCAACAGAGCCCAATCATACAGGGTCTCGGTGGATAT
>CAYUTB010000031.1:0-20191 GCA_964447425.1 uncultured Candidatus Bathyarchaeia archaeon | reverse complement strand
GCAGACAGCCACATTGGGTTAGTTAACGCCGAGAAAGGATACCTGAAGCCCCAAGAGGAGAAGCCAGTTATGCTCAGCGTCTTCGTTAAGGATGTTGATGCTTGGCACAATAAACTCATCGAGAAGGGCGTCAAGACCAATCATCCACCTCAGAAAAGCGGAGACATCGATATGCGGGGCTTCCTTACATGGGACCCTGAGGGTTATATCATCGAGTTTCTGACCTTTGACACAAAGCCCTATGGGGAGTAGTCTTCACTACTCAGCTAACTGGATTAATCCTGTTGAGGCTGGTTTCCAGTTCTCTAGCTTCTTTGAATACGCCCAGAAATAGGTTGGTCTGTAGAGGAAGACCCATGGCGCATCGTCTCTGATGGTCTGGAATATTTTTCTGTATATCTCTTCTCGGTTTTTATTATCGAAGGTTTTCTGGGCTTTGTCAATCATATTATCAACCTCAGGGTTACTGTAGCCCTCCCACCATGGTCCCTTATGCCTTGAGTGAATCTTTTCTCTCAGCACCCTGAATGTACTCAGAGGGCTGGAGTCGAAGCAGCAGAGATCATGAATGCGCTTATCTCGCACCATCTCGGCGTAGGCTGGTCTATTCCTATAACTGACGAGTTCAACGTCTATTCCTATTTTACCATAGTGATCTTTCATCATCTCACCAAGCCTGAGTGCCTCATCTGGCATCTCAGTTGGAAGATCTATTACGAGACTCAAGCCATCTCCATAACCTGACTCAGATAGAAGAGCCTTGGCTCGTTCAGGATCATATGGGTATGGGTCTGTTTTTGGGTCTGTGCCAAAGTGGTGTGGTGTCAGATAACCATTGAGTCGTGTTGCTTGTCCTTTTTTGACTTGTTTTATTACCTCATCAGTGTTGAGCCCATAATTGAGTGCCTGTCTAACGCGTTTGTCTCTGCAGGGGCCATCTTGGGCGTTCATCATGAAGATTATGCATAGGCTGCTCTTCAGAGAGGTGGTGGAGGTCTGCTCTGATTTCTGATGAATCCTAGTATCTGGGTATTCAATAAGAGCCCCGATATTTACCTCACGATCAAACACCATTTCGGAGCGAACCTTTGAATCAGGTACCTCGATGAAAGTAACCTCATCAGCGTAAGCCTTCTTACCCCAATGAGCCCGGTTCCTCTCTAACACCATCTCTCCACGAGACCTTGAACCCACATTATAGGGTCCTGTACCAATGTACTCTTTGGGTAACCGGCCCATTTCATCTGCGGGGGCGATAGGCATCTCAGATAACAGGTCTAGAAGGTCAGCCATGGGTTCAGTGGTAGTGATCTTCACTGTATCGTCTCTGGTAGCTTCGAACCCTGCTTTTCCAATGTAGCTAGCGTAGACGCCTTGTGTCCCATAGGCTCCACCAAGGGCGGGGTCAACTATTCGTTTCAAAGAAGCTACTACATCCTTTGCGGAAAACTCATCACCGTTATGGAAGCTTACGCCTTCTCGGACTCTGAAGTGCCAAGTCAATCCATCGGGTTGAACCGACCAGCTCCTAGCCAAGGCTGGGTAAAAAACCCCAGGACCCATTCTATTGATCAAAGGCTCGTAGATAGCAGCTATCAGGCTGTTACGGTTCAATGAGTCGCTGCATATGTGAGGATCACCAATATCGACGCTGCTCTGGGCTACCCTGAGATAATCAAACTTCATGATTATACAGAGGAGTCATATAAGATAGATTTGTCGCTACTCGAAGTCACCTAAGTCCGCCGGCTCCTCCTGCTCAGCGACCTCGGAAAGGCTACGCCCAGTCTTAGAGGAACTTGGCTTCTCAGACACAATATCACTTCCGGGTTCAGCGTACTCATCCTTCATCTTGAAGAAGAGCCACTGGAGGCGCTTACCGCCTCTATTGGTTCTGATTAACGCGAAATCACCCTTTAACTTGGCTCCCTCAAGAAATATCGTTGCATGACCATCCTCGAGATTCTCCGCAAACGACACATCATCTCCTTTAGCGTTACGGAAAACACCGGAATCCCAGACAATCACTACACCCGCCCCATAATGACCCTCGGGAATCACTCCCTCAAAATCTGAGTAAGCCATGGGGTGATCCTCAGTGGGTACGGCTAACCGCTTTACCTTCGGGTCCATCGAGGGACCTTTTGGTAGTGCCCACGACTTTAAGACCCCCTCTGACTCCAATCTCAGGTCATAGTGAAGATTGCTTGCTTCATGCTTCTGGATAACAAATATTGGTTTCTTACTACCCTCACCTATCATACCGCTGGGCTCAGGCGTGGCTGAGAAATCCCGTTTTTTCTTGTAGTCTTCAAGCGGCTCTTTATCATTCACAACTATAATACGAATAATATCGAATATAGGGTTAACCTAGAAAATAGTTAGAAAATAAATAAAGAGATGCTTAGGCGTCCGCCATCTTCTTGCCAACCATGCTGGCAAGACTTCTGGCTTCCGCGTTCGCCTTCGCAATCAAGAGCTCGATGGTCTCGGGTGTTGGCCACTCTGCCTCCACAGCTACTGCACGTGCCTGTAGCACTGCCTTCGCTATGATACTTGGCAGAGTCTCTGGAGTCACATAGGCTGCCTCGATGGCTACCTTGTATGCTCCACCAACTGCCTGTGCTAGTTGTGTCCTGTACGCATCGAGATCAAGTATCAGGTCCTCACCGAGGAGTACTTCACCCTTCTCATAGACTGCTTTGATGCTCAGTCCCATCTCAGATGCTCTGACATCCATACGCTGAAGCAGGTCAGCGAGGTTTTCACTGATTTCCTGTCCCTTTTTGCATACAGTTGCGTCCGTAGCGATCCAGATGTTACCTGCCTCAATGCGAGTCCTGACGCCGAGGACACCGAACTTACCGATAAGGGGTCCGGGGCTCAGCCCAGTGTTACCGGCGCTTAGCAAGATATCATTCATAGCGATATCTCCAGCCTTGGCGAACACTTTGACCTTGTTGGCGTTGAGCTCCATGGCTACCCTGTAGGGGTTACCATTGGTGAACAGGAATACGTTGGGTCCACTGACTTGTTCGATGAATTCACGTGTTCCCTCTTTACCGGCTTGCTCCATGCTGATCCGCATCAAGGTGTTTTTAACTACCTTGAACTGGTGTCGACCACGGAGCTGCTTCCGCATATCCTGTAGCATTGCGCTAGTTACTTTGTTGAGGTCTGCTGCTGCGATGATCTCATACTGATTGATTAGCTCGACTGTTTCCTGAACGGTCTCATATTTTTCGGATGGAATGTGGCTACTCATGGTTATCACCTAAAAGAGCTTGACGGAGTCACCCATGGTCAGCTTTAGGTACATCGTCTTGATGTTCGCAAAGCCTCGCTTCGTGGCACCCGTCAGGTTTCTGATGACTGCCTCGATGTTCTGGGCGATCTCCTCGTCGCTCATTCCCTCCTTTCCTACTATGCAGTGAACGAATGCCTTGTCCCTGCTTCTAAGTATGATTGTATGACGCTCGCGTTCCAATATATCGTCAATGGGTGCCTGTGGCGGTACAGGGGTGGGCATCTTACCCCTGGGTCCCAAAATTGGTCCTGCAACGCGACCTACTGTTGGCATCATCGGTGCCTCAGCGACGAACGAGTCATATGGCGCAAGCTTCTTCTTAGCTGCTTTTTTGTCCGTCGCAAGCTGATCAAGTTCTGCGGGCTCTACTACTTCGTCCGCTCCTGCCCTCCTTGCTCTCAGCGCTAGGTCGCCTGAGGCGAACACGAGTACCTTCCGGCTCCCGATACTGTTAGGTAACTGGAATCGGATGTTGACTCTGTTGTCAGGCCTGTTCATGTCGAGCTCCCTGAGGTTGATGGCTAAGTCGAAGCTCTGCTCGAAATTACGTGCAGGTGATACTTCCCTAGCCTTCTTTATTGATTCTTTAATTTTTGTTGTTGGGAGCGACATTTCGGGTTCCTCTCTTTCTCACATGGTATATAATTTAAAGGTTTATTCCGCCTCAGTCAGCTGAGCATCATACTCACCCGACTGGATAGCCTCCTGAACCTCTTTAGCTGGTCGTCCATCGACCGTTACACCGGCGCTCTGGCATGTCCCAAGGACTTCTCTAACAGCAGTCTTGAGGGTCGCCGCGTAGATACCCGGTCTCTTCTTCTTAGCTACACCGACCAGCTGATCAAAGCTGAGGTCCGCTACGAATTTCGAGTTAGGCTCTCCTGATCCCTTGCTCAAGCCACTGGCTTGGCTGATCAGTGCGAATGTTGTTAGCATGCCGACCTTGACGCTGAACGCCCTGGTGTCTGTGTCAATGGTTACGTCTACTGGTACTGGCAGTCCACCGTATTCAGCGGTTTGTTTGTTTATCTCGTTGACAATAGCCATGATGTTTACACCCATAGGTCCAAGTGCTGGACCGATAGGTGGACCACCAGTGGCTTTACCGCCGTTGACGATGAAGTTCAAAGTCTTCTCTACCATTATTCTTCTACTCCTTTGAGTTCTCGGACATAGTCAGCGTGGACTGTGATAGGCAAAGTGAAAGCAGCCTCAAGTATCTCGATGGTAACCTCCTCCTTGGATGCTTCCACTCGGACAACTCTCGCCTGCATTCCCTTGAAGGGCCCAGCGATTACCTCGACTAGGGTTCCTTCATCTAAGCCTTCAACAACCGGCCTGTTATCTATGTAGTGATCTACTTCATCCGGGCTGATTGTTCCCTGAACTCTTTCTCGTGTATGTCTCATCCCGCGGATGAGTTCATCAACAATATGAGGAGTCTGGGCTTCAATGATAATATACCCCTTTAACTCAGCTGGAGCTAGGATAGCCTGGATCGGAGAGCTCTCAACCTTGGCTTTGTCAGCCAACATTAAGGCTACTGTTCGTTCCTGACCATTCGTGACTTTTACCGCGTAAAGGGATGTTCGTATGTTTCTTTCGGACAAATAGACCACGCCCGATGCACCAAGCATTATTAGGTGCGTAGATATTAAGATTCCTAAAACCCGGGACTATTCTATCGGTGGGACTGGGAAGACATATTAAACACCATAAGGGATTGTATTTCTCTGGTGAAACTATGGGTCTATTATCGACAATAATCTCTTTTGTGGCTTTACAGCAGCATAATACGTCGGTACTGTTCTTAGAGTTTGAGGAGTTGGCTTTAGTGGCTGCAGGATTTCTAGGAGTACTCATGTACTTGTTCTATGTGAAATATCCATACAACAAGGAAGATTAGAAAAACCCTTTTCTTAGCCAGCTGGCTGGAAGACAGCCGCGAGGAGCCGTACTAGATATCCAATAGCTCCAATTATACCGATTCCCGCGAAGACTATCTTGATACTCATCCAGTATGTTTTCCAGTCTGGTTTAGTGAGAGTTCTTAGCAGTCTGTCTGCGGATTGGAAAAATTCATTCAAACCCATATTGTTCACCCTATCGAACCATAAATCCTAGTTAAAGTTTACGAATCTGAGAGGAGTTTTTCTGCGAACCACTCGACGTTGAATAGCTGTAGATCATCATATTCTTGTCCAACTCCCACATAGAGAACTGGTTTTCCGGTTAGATATGACACACTTAGACTGCTTCCACCCTTGGCGTCTGCGTCTACCTTTGTGAGTATGGCGGCGTCAAATCCTATGTGTTTATTGAAGGTCATTGCCTGCTCTGTGGCATCGTTGCCTATGAGGCTATCAAGTATCATTATGGTGAGCTTTGGCTGGACAACTCTCTTCACCTTTTGCAACTCATCCATGAGGTTACGATTGGTCTGCATTCGTCCCGCTGTATCGATTAACACCACATCAATACTCTGAGCTTTAGCGTGCTCTATGGCATCAAAGCCTACAGCAGCAGCATCCGATCCGTACTTGTGGCGGATAACACGTATCCCGAGGCGTCTACCATGTTCCTCAAGTTGCTCGATTGCACCGGCACGATAGGTATCACCAGAGGCGAGCACGACACTGTACCCCTTTTTCTTAAGAAGATGCGCTACCTTCGCTATTGTTGTGGTTTTTCCTGTACCATTTATACCAACGAACATTACGCTGAAAGGTTCCCCTTTCTTCTTGGACTCCTCGACGAGCTTCAGTAAGTCGATATTCTTTCCATTGTTCATTACTGTTTCAAGAGACTCCAGAAGAGCCTTTTTCACTACGCTGCTCTTGTCTCCGAAACGGGGAGCCTCAGAACCCATCAATCGTCCCTTTAACTCGCTGCAAATATGTTCAGCTACTTCAACGCTTACATCGTTTCCGATTAACTGAATCTGGAGATCCCAAAGAAGGGGTTCAAGACCTTTTTCAGTGAACCCAGTGTTACTGATTTTGTTTACGATGCTTTTTAGACCGTTTCTGAGTTTTTCGAACATTAGATGGATCCCTGAACCGCGCCCTGAATCTCAGCGGATAATCGCTCCGCCATGTTTTGATGAGCCTCAAGCTGTGCCATAATCTGACCAAGCTGCTGCTCGATAGAACCCTGGGCCTTCTCCATCTCGTCCAATCTTTCATTAACGTCTTTTACGGCATCGTCATAAGCCATCTCTATAGAAACATCTGCGCCGATCCCAACAACTACTTTATCGAAATCGCCCAGACTCGCATTTATAAAAGCTGCTCCACCAACGGGTACGAGCAGATTGCTACCGGGTTTAATTCCTTTAAGGTCTTCAAGTGACTGTTTGGCCACTCTCAGCTCGGATACAGAAGATACAACCATCTGAAGCCTCTGTTGAAGGGTGTTTACACTACCCTCCATCATCCGCATCTCAGTGACAAGTTGCCTTAGCTGATTTTCTCTCTGCTGAAGACCCTGAGCCATTTTTACTCTTCCTGCTCTTCAGAGATACTTGTAACGGTAATCTCGTAGCGCCTGGCTCTGTGACGACTTCCTAGCTCCGCGTAGATTCGCTCAAGAGCATGCTCTTCCTTGGTTGCAGATACAAGTTTATTAAAGGTAAGTGGCTCAAAGAAGCGCTGCTTCATTATCTCGCCCTGAATTCTATATATTTTTACACTCATAGCTATGCCTCCGCTAGCGTTACTGTTACAACGCCGTCGCTGTCTTTTGTCATTTTAACACGGATTTTTCTTGGGGGGTTCTTGATTCCACGCGCCCAGATTGCCTCATTGACACTGGGGTCGATGATTATCTCTGTGGGCTTCATGTGCCGCTCAGTAAACTGTTTGAGAACAGACATGGCTTTCTCAGCCCTACGGAATTTCTGAGCTATCCAAGCTCGGGTAAGTGGGACAGTATAAATTCTCTCTAATTCAGACATCAATTATCTCTCCTATGCTCTAAGTTTTCTGTTTCGCCAGTTGCGTCTACTCTGTGGGCTCCACCTGACCGCGCCACGTGTTTTGGCGATGATCCATGCGGGCACTGATTTTTTAGCCTTGCCTGCTTTTGCAAGACGTAGCTTGTAAGCCAAATGTTTGTTCCTTGCCATTTTTCTTATACTCTCCTTATACTAATGTCTCTCTTAGTCTGCTGGTTCTGTATTTGTTCCAACAGTTGCTTAAGAAGTTCATCTGATATCGGTATAGGCACCCGCCCAGTTTGAGCCAACTGGAGAAGCTGGACCTCTATCTGAGCTGCAAAGTCTGGACGAACCAGTTTCACGTTCTGGAGCCTTTCCCTTGCTTCAGGTGTGAGAATCTTACGCATAAGCGCTTGCTTCTGGCCTTCTGCATCAGCCTGAGCTTGCGCTTGTGATGCTTGCTCCTGCTGACCCCTTTTGGCTTGAAGCTCGGCCATTCTGCGTTGCCTTATGGCTGATAGATCCTCGTCTGAAGACATTTGATTTCACTTTAATATTTTTGAAGTTCTGGACGTACCCTTTCAAGGTCACGCTTTATCTGAGTTGCCATGGCGTCTAGTAGGCTTCTCCCCTTCCCAGATATAATTCTGCCCTTGATTCCATCTTTCTGCGCTAACCCGGATAGTTCTAGTTGCTGCAGGATTGACCTGATGATATTTCCACCTGACTTTGCGAAGTGTGCGGGTCTCACTCCACGCCTCTTTCTTCCACCGTAATTTTTCCTGAGTTTGCTGACTCCTACGGGTCCGTTCATGTAGATTTTTCTCAGCATGCTGGCGCTTCTTACATACCACCAGTCGGGGTTCTGAGGTACTCGTTCAACGTGGCTCCCAGTCTTTACATAGCCTGCCCATTCAGGAGGCTGTATCTCGCGCATGTTCTCTTTCAAGTAGCCAGAGAGCTTGTCTATTAGTACGTCTGCTGGTACATCGTATGCTGTTGTCATTTTTCTTCTTCCCAGATGTGTTTGAACCATTACAGGTACTGACATATATACATAGCCCTGTCTGATTCAGCAACTCTTAACCACAGGTATAAGATAAAAAAGTTACCTAAATTCTTTAGGAACTGGTATAATTGTTGTTCAATTTGATGACCATTCTTAGAGAAACGCCGATGCATCATTACACTTTAAATTTAATTATTGATGTGTTATGGACATTATTTGATTTTTTTATGTTAATAATATTACGGCTTTACTTCGAGTATATGCACATATACTATACGTTTATCTCTGTAATACATTCGTTAACGCATTACAATCATATATAGCGGAATAGCAATCATAGTTGAGGCCTCACAGTGAATAGAAGGAATGTCGTAATATTCCTAGCATTAATTGGGATATTTGTTACGTATACCCAAGCTTTCACTGTAAATACTATTGAAGTAAACACGGAGTTCTCAGATCTCAGTAAATATACGGGGCCAACTGATTTTCTTACAACATATGACTCAAAGCCTCTTGGAAAAAATAAGGTTCTGGGAACTTTAACCATCGTAAATCAGCTTGGATCTAATGTGGTCACTTATGTGACAATTATACCAACAGATTCTTCTGATCAAATCATTGAGATCGACACACCTACCACATATCAGTATAAGATCGGAACTGGCTCTTGGGTTACAGAAGCCTACTCGGACCCTATAGAGATGATGGCGGAGTTAGAAGTAACCATACTAAGCGGCGGCTCAAAGACGATATACGTGATATTTGAAAAGACCAACATCGCCTTCGATTATTATCAATCAAACATCGTTGTACAGGAGAAGATTTGATGAGCCAAGCAAAGAAATGCATATTTGTAGCTGGAAGAAGCTGCCCCTTCCAGACATCTCAAGTCCCATTTCAGACTTGCCAGCTATGCATCGAAGCTTGGAAAACAGAAGTGGCACAGAGGACACAGCAATTTCAGCAGGTTCAAAATAGCCCTGCGCCTATTCAGCCGCAGTCAAATCGGTTGACATTGCCTACTGTGGATGATAATCGCTCGGTATTTATGGATAATAAACTCAAAGAGATTGATGAGTTATTAAAAAACGATGATATCGATCCATTGGAGTATATTCAACTCCGGAAGCATCATGTTAACAATCTAGTGGAAAGCGGAAGGCATGTACTGAGGATTGAGGAGATCGATGAGCCGGAGCAGAAAATTCTTCCAGCGCCAAGGGAAACTCGGGTTGCAGTCGTAGCAAAATCATTGTTTGGAAGTCAAACATATACATCGCCGAAAGACTGGAAACTTCCAAAAGAGATCTCAGGTAAAGTTGTTGACTCTATCTTCAAGATGGCTAAGAAGAAGCAGCCAGAAGATATCAAGCTCAGGGCGGGGGACTATAAGATAGCTTGTATCGCGGTTGAGAAAAATAAGGTAGCCTTAATGATCCTCGACGCTGACGAGGAGTTTGAGGCATATGACGCCGAGATAGACCGGATCTATGAGATAATTAGTAAGGAAAAGTTTTGGGCAAATGCCGTTAATAAGATAAATAATTAGAGATATTTCTTGGGTAACTTCGCGACTACTGTGTATAGCGGGTCTACAATCTGGGCAATGCGAGCTTTTACAGCTAGACTAAGGAACATGTACGCATCATCTCTAGTCCACCCATAATCTGTGACCATCCAGTTAATCAGCTCCCTATATGCGAGCCTTGCAGCATCCTCTAACGGTCTGGCGCTGCACACTGTCATGATCATATCCCCTGACTCGATCCTTGGCCAAGCTATAGTCTTATTCAATACATTGAATCTGAGTTTTACAACTGCCCCGATCTCAACAGCGGTACCGCAGATCTCGCCGTCACCTTGAACAGCGTGAACGTCACCTAACCCAAAGAGAGCCCCTTTCTGAGTTACTGGGAGATATAATGTGTTTCCGGGCCGTATATCTGGGCAATCCATGTTTCCACCATGCGGACCCGGGGCAAGAGTCTGGATGGCTTCATAGGCTGGACTTACACCGATGGTTCCGATGAAGGGCTCGGCTTTGAGTTCGATGGTCTTACCGTGGTCGGTCTCATAAGTAATACAACCTTCTTTGATGTAGCTAATCTTCGTCCTTGGCTCCATAAGGTTAAGCCACCCCTCTAAGGCGCCGAATCCGGGAATTATGCTTGAGCCACCCCATTCAGGGAGCTCGATTCCCAATATCTCTACGACCAAAGTGTCACCGGGTTCGGCGCCCTCAACGTAGATGGGCCCTGTCACAGGGTTTAGGGCTCCCGCCAGCCCCTGTTCTGTGGCTTCTTGGAATGTCCTTTTTGGGTTGATTATACCGCCGTAAGCGTCCCATGTTGAGATCTCGATTACCTCGCCGATTTTAACAACTGCAACCGGTTTTGTGAAGGGATTAAGTGTGCTGTTTCCCGTTGGAGTAAGCTCGGCCTGTGGTTTTTTCTCGATTCTAGTTGTCAATCTTATCTGAGAATAGATTAATCTTTGAAATGGTTTAACGATATCGAGGTGGGAGCCTCTAAAAACGATAAGAATAAAAATAGGCTCTGTGGTTGTATGTTAGCAGTTAGATAGAATGGACTATCAATTAAGGTGAAAAGTATGGAATACATGTATGCCGCTATGCTACTTCACAGCGCAGGTAAAGATATCAGTGAAGACGCAGTTACAACTACACTCACAGCGGCCGGCGTCAAGGCAGACTCCAGCAGAGTTAAAGCCCTTGTTGCCGCCCTTGCAGATGTTGACATTGAAGAAGCTCTAAAAGCACCAGTTTTCGCAGCCGGTGCCGCCCCAGCAGCCGCTCCAGCAGCCGCTGTGGAAGAGGCAGCTCCCGCTGAGGAGCCTGAAGAGGAAAAGAAGGAAGAGGAAGAGGACCTACAGGGACTCGGAGCTCTCTTCGGTTAAACCCTTTTCATGTATCTTTTTTAGTTCTTCGAACCCTATTCTAGTTTTAAGGAGACATTTATTGTTACAGATAATGTCATTTTGTTTATGTTTAGTTTATTTGCCCAAGATATCTTTAAATGATTTACAAAAGGCAACTATGGTGGTTTAATTGATTAGTTCTGAAGAGTTGAAAAAGAAGTACTTGGCGTTTTTCCAGAAGAATGGGCATAAAGTAATTGTGAATGCATCTCTTATACCAGATAACGATCCTACAGCGTTATTCATCTCGGCTGGAATGCATCCACTTGTACCATATCTACTGGGTCAGCCTCATCCAAGTGGAAAAAGACTTGTAGATGTTCAAAAATGCCTCAGAACTAGTGATATCGATGAAGTGGGGGATAGTTTCCACTTGAGTTTTTTTGAGATGCTGGGAAACTGGTCTCTTGGAGACTACTTCAAGGAAAAATCAATACCTTGGAGCTATGAGTTCCTGACAAGTAAAGAATGGCTAAACATCGATATAGATAGACTCTCTGTAACGGTTTTCGCGGGAGACGAGAAAATATCACGGGACACAGAGAGCGCTAGAATATGGGAAGACCTAGGTTTCCCAAAAGAGAGGATATTCTATTTACCCAAAAAAGACAACTGGTGGGGTCCAGTGGGTAACACGGGGCCATGTGGTCCTGACACGGAGATATTCTATGACACGGGTAAAGATCCGTGTGGAATCGAATGCAAACCTGGTTGTTCTTGTGGAAAATACAATGAGATATGGAACAATGTTTTCATGGAGTACAATAAAACTCCAGATGGAAATTATGAACTTCTAGAACAGAAGAACGTTGACACAGGGATGGGAGTTGAGCGGACAACTGCGGTTTTACAGGGAAAGAATAACGTCTATGAGACCGAAATATTCACTCCCTTAATTGAGAAAATCAAAGAACTAGTTGGGGTTGAAGAAATTTCTGCAAACCAAGTCAGAAGTGTAAGAGTAATATGTGATCATTCTCGAGCAGCAACTTTCATTCTAGCTGAAGGAATAGTTCCATTGAACGTGGAGAAGGGCTACGTTTTACGACGGATGATAAGAAGAGCTATCAGGCATGGTAAACTGATTGGGATCGAAGATGAGTTTCTAAGCATAATCTCCAAAGCTGTTATAGAATCATGCTCCAAAGATTATCCCAATCTCAAGACATGTGAAGATTCAATCGTTTCAGAGTTTAAGAAAGAATACAACAAGTTCAATAACACACTATCAAAGGGCGTCAACAGGTTCAACAGTATAGCTAAGAAAAAGAATAAAATCGATGGAAAAGACGCGTTCCTCCTATACCAGAGCTTTGGTTTTCCAATAGAGATAACCAAGGAACTAGGACTAGAGAACGGTATTTTCGTTGATGTGCAGGGATTTAATGAGGAATTTGAAAAACATCAAGAAGTTTCCAGAGCTAGTGCTGATAAAAGATTTGGTAGCGGCTTGGCGGATACAGCAGATGAGACAGTGAAGCTGCATACAGCGACGCATTTACTCAATGAGGCATTAAGACGAGTCTTGGGAAAGGAGATCACACAGAAGGGCTCAAACATCACACAGGAGCGTCTAAGGTTTGACTTCAACTTCGATAGAAAACTAACTGATGAAGAGTTAAAGGACGTAGAAGATTTAGTCAACGCGCAGATAGAGAAGGCAATCCCGGTAAAGAGAATCGAGACTACGTTAGAGGAAGCGAAAAAAATGGGTAGCCAGGCAGTGTTCGAACAAAAATATGGCGAAAAGGTCTCTGTATATTCAGTTGGAGACTTCTCGATTGAACTGTGCAGCGGTCCACATGTGAAGAACACAGATGAGCTTGGGAAATTCAAGATAGTAAAAGAAGAGGGAATTTCCGCAGGCGTACGGAGAATAAGAGCAGTTTTAGAATGAGCCCCTAATACACAAACCTATATTTCCCTTATTTTTCCGAGAAAAAAGTTGTTTTATCAATTAACGGGATAAAACCAATTACAGGTTAATGCAATTGTGCAGAGGTATGGAAGACCCAGTTAGTGCCTCCACACCCAGATGGTTGAGGTTGCCATCTCATAGTAATCTTTGTTTCTGTGCGTAACTGTTTTTACTCATAACCTTTATTCTCAGTGGCATCAATGACAGAGTAGATAGAGGATAGTATGCATATGGTTGAATGGAAACAGATCGAAGATAAATGGCAGAAACGCTGGGCAGAAGCCAAAGCGTTCGAGACAGACCCGGACCCCGCGAAGCCCAAGTTCTATCTAACAGTAGCGTACCCCTACCCCAATAGCCCGCAGCACATCGGACACGGTAGAACCTATACCCTGACCGATGTACATGCACGGTTCCAGAGGATGCACGGCTACAATGTGCTACTCCCGATGGCGTGGCACTTTACGGGAACCCCGCTTTTCGCGATGGTTGAAAGACTCAAGGAACGGGATCCAGGCCTTCTTGATACTTTCCTCAACCTTTACAATATCCCAGAGAGCAAACTGCATGAACTAGAGGACCCTGTCTCTATGGCTACATACTTCGCCCTGGAGATCAAGCATGGTATGCAGCGTATCGGGTACAGCATGGATTGGAGAAGAGAGTTCACAACCATAGATCCGATCTACAGCAAGTTCATCGAGTGGCAGTTCGCCAAGCTACGTCAGAAAGGCTTCATCACACAGGGAAGTCACCCGGTTGGCTGGTGTCCAAGCTGCGGAAACCCCGTTGGACAACATGACACTATGGGGGACAAGGAGCCTGAGATCGAGGAGTTCACAGTTATCAAGATCAAGCATGATGACACAGTTTTCCCAGCGGGTACCCTGAGACCCGAGACTGTTTACGGTATCACGAACATGTGGATCAACCCGGATGCGGTCTATGTTGAGGCAAACGTTGATGGCGAGAAATGGGTTATCAGCGCTGAGGCTGCCAACAAGTTCCAGTTACTCGGCAGGAAAATCGAGATAATCGACGAGTATATGGGTAGCAAATTCATCGGATTAACACTGACAAACCCAGTGACGGGCGCAGAGTTCCCTATGCTGCCAGCTAGCTTTGTTGACCCCAAGGCCGTGACGGGTGTAGTAATGTCTGTGCCAGCCCACGCTCCATTTGACTACGTCGCATTGGAGCAACTGAAAAGAGAGGTTAGGAAAAACCCGGAGAACTACAAGTTCAAACCCGAGGACATCAAGGACATCAACGCGATCCCAGTCATCGAGATCGATGGCTACAGCGAGATACCTGCAAGAGACGTGGTTGAGAAGCTAAAGATCACGGATCAGAATGACCCTAACTTGGAGAAAGCGACCAAGGAGATCTACAGCGCAGAGTTCCATGGAGGCAAGATGAGGAACAATACAAGCCAGTATGCCTCCTTACCCGTTCAGGTAGCCAAAGAAGCGGTGAAGAAGGACATGGTGGAGAATGGTACAGCCACCACCATGTATGAGATGCTGGAGCCAGTAAGATGCCGCTGTGGGGCAGAGATTGTCGTCAAGATATTTGAGAATCAGTGGTTCATCAACTACGGTGACCCTGAGTGGAAGAAACTGGCACATGAGAACATCGAAAACGCCAACATCATCCCAAGGGAGTTGAAACAGGAGTTCCACAATGTAGTAGATTGGCTACGTGAGAAAGCATGCGCCAGAAAAGCAGGTCTGGGAACGCCCTTACCATGGGAACCAGAGTGGACTATTGAGGCGCTGAGCGACTCTGTCATCTATATGGCGTACTATACTGTCATCAGAGGATTAAATCAGGTGAAGCCAGACCCAGAGACACTGACAGAGGAATTCTGGGACTATGTCTTCCTAGGGAAAGGAGACTCAGCCAAGGTGGCCGAGTCTACTGGTTATCCTGAGGATAAACTCAAGGAGCTGAGCATGGAGTTCAACTACTTCTACCCACCGGATACAAGGCACAGTGGAAGAGACCTGATCAGCAACCACCTGACATACATGATCTTCTGCCACGACGGTATCTGGCCGCGGGAGAAATGGCCGAGAGGCATCACGGTAAACGGTTCCGTGCTGATGGAGGGAGGAAAGATGAGCAAGAGCCTCAACAACATCATCCCACTGATCAACGCCATCGACATGTTCGGCGCAGACCCCCTGAGAATAAGCCTGATGATCACAGCGGAGCCACTGAAAGACGCTGACTTCAGTCCAGACCTAGCCAAGAACATGGGGGACAACCTAGAAAAGTTCTACAAGAGAGCCCAAGAGATAATCGCACAGGGCAAGGGAAGCAATAAAAACCTAAAACCAATCGACAAGTGGATGCTCAGCAAGCTGCAGGGCCAGATAGCTGAGGCAAATGAGGCAATGGAGGAGTTGAAGGTCAGGAAAACCATCCACGCAGCGCTTTACAACCTGAACGGGGATATGGACTGGTACCAGAAGCGGGTAGCCCGATATTTGGATGTCCCTGAGCGCGCTGAGGCTATCAAATACGTTGAGTGGCAGGTTCTGGACACTCAGGTAAGGATGCTGACGCCCTTTACTCCCCACTTCTGTGAGGAGATATGGGAGATGATGGGTGGAGAGGGATTCGTGGCTTTCGCGAATTGGCCTGAAATTGATGATGTCTTGGCTGATAAGGAAAGCGAGGCCATCGAGGAGATCATCCAGACTAGCATGGAGGACGTACAGAAGATCACAAGAGTCACGGGTATCACACCAGAGAAGATCCACTTCTACACCGCCGATGGCTGGAAGTGGAAGATCTACATGACGGCTCTCACCATGGCCAAGGAGGGAAAACTGGACATAGGAAGCCTGATCCGTGAATCATTCAAGGACGATGAGATGAAGACAAGGACCAAGGAGGTCCCAGCCTTCGCACGCCAGATCATGGATGATATAATCAGGCTCCCCAGTGACAGCGTTGAGCTACGTCTCAGGATGGGGCAGCTCAACGAGGTGGGTATACTGCAGGATGCCTTGAACTTTATTCAGGGCGAGACAGGTGCAGAGGTATCCATAGGAGCTGAGTCAGATCCATGGATAGAGGACCCAGCCAAACGAGCCAACAGGTCAAAGCCATACCGCCCGGCGATCTACGTCGCCTAAACCCTAAATTTTTCTAAAATGGGATGTTTGTTTTGAAGCGGCCTGGGAACAGGTCGTGGAACATCTTGATCTTGGTGTCCAGTGTACCGGCTTCTAGCTCATGTTTTCCACTAGCGGTGAATATTTTTAGCTTATAATCGTATCTCTGCACTGTTTTACCATAATCATCGTGGTTGGTCTCACTGAATAGCTCGATCTTGCTGACCATTGAGTTTGGTATGACCAGCGTAGTAGGGATCTCTGTGAGCACCTGTTCCTTGGTCCACCCACTGTATTTGGCTGCGTAATCGAAGCTTGTTCCAAGCTGGGCGCCCCATTGGCCCCAGAAGCCTTTGCCTTCTGCTTTCGCTTTATCTTGGGCTTCCTTGATTGATCGATTCACCATATCAGCGGTCAACTGTATGAGTAACAGGTTCTGCGTGGTCGCTAGGATTATGTAGGCGTCCCATCTTCCGAAGCTCTTGGGTTTTTGGAAGTTGCTCACTGTGGTTACGATTGTCTCACCGATGATTTGTGGCTGGGAGTATGCCTGCGGTGGGGGTGGAGGAGGCGGATTTCTGGATGTTGATGTGGGGGGAGGGGGTGGAGTGTTTCGTGGCTGAGTCGGGGGATTGACTGGCCTCGTCTGTGCTCCGCAGTTATTACAGAACTTGTCGTTGTCCAGTATCTTGTTTCCACAGTTGCTACAATAGGGCATAATTCAATACGAGTAGAGAACATCAATATCTATTTTGTTGAGAAAAGCCATCCACAGCGGGGTTATTAGATGGATTCAGTTTTTTTCATTTTTATGCTATAGCTTTTTATCTAGTCTTGTTTCTGGATGTGTAATTTGATCTCTCTGGGAATCGAGTCCACTGCGGATAACCTTGGAGTAGGTATCGTATCCAGTGAACTCCAGGTGCTGGCGAACTACGTCAAGATACATGTACCCCCAGAGGGAGGTATTCACCCCAGAGAGGCTGCGAGGCACCACAGTGAATACATGGGAGTAGCTATCAAGACAGCTCTCGAACAGGCAGGGATCACCATAGAGGAGGTGGATATAATCTCCTACGCACAAGGACCTGGGCTGGGACCTTGCTTGAGGACTGGGGCAACTGGAGCGAGGGCGCTCGCAACATACTTGAATAAGCCTCTGGTTGGAGTGAATCACTGCGTTGCCCACGTAGAGATTGGCAGGATGACTACTGGGGCCAAAGACCCTTTGACGCTCTATGTCTCGGGGGGAAATACGATAGTCAGTGGCTATGAGTCTGGTAGATACAGGATTTTTGGGGAGACCCTTGATATCGCCATAGGTAACTGTCTGGATACTTTTGCACGTGCGGCTGGATTGGAGTACCCGGGTGGACCGGATATCGAACGTAAAGCAAACCTTGGCAAGAATCTCATTCAGCTACCGTATGTCGTAAAGGGGATGGACCTCAGCTACAGTGGACTGCTCACATCGATTACAAGCGAGCTAGAAACGGGGGAACACAGTATAGAGGACCTATGCTTCAGTCTTCAGGAGACAGCCTACGCCATGCTGGGTGAGATCACTGAGCGGGCTTTGGCCCACACGGGAAAACCAGAGCTGCTTCTTACCGGTGGCGTGGCGGCGAATAAGCGGCTGGGTGGCATAGTTAGGGATATCGCGGAGGACCATGGGGCTATTCCTTATGTTGTGCCCATCAGGTTGGCAGCGGATAATGGGGCGATGATCGCTTGGACCGGTTTGATCGCGTATAAGGCTGGGCATGTTACGCCCATTGATGAGAGTCATGTTAACCCCAACTGGAGAATGGATCAGGTGAAGATACCTTGGAGAGATTAGTGGCTAAGGGTGCGGAGGCAGACCTCTATCTGGTCGAGTGGAATGGCTTGAAGGCTATACGAAAGGTGAGGAAACCCAAGAAGTATAGGCACCCGGATTTGGATTACCAGCTCCGCAAGACCCGTACTAACCATGAGGTGGATATCATTCACAGAGCCAAGGATAATGGTATATCGACTCCTCTTCTCTATAACGTAGATAACGAGAACGGCATCATAGTGATGGAGTACATCGATGGCATCAAGATCAGGGATCTGGTAGACCAGCTGAATGATGGGGAGAGAGCCAAGTTATTCAAACGGATAGGATACTTCGCTGGGTTACTGCACAGATCCGGGATCATCCACGGGGATCTTACAACCAGTAACATCATTAAATCAGGCGATCGAATCGTCTTCATAGATTTCGGGCTCAGCGAGGTAAACTCGGAGGTCGAGAAACGAGGAGTAGACTTGAACCTCATGAACAGGATGCTGACCAGTACCCACTTTAATTATCAGGAAAAACTCTTAGAGGCATTTACTGAAGGATACAGGGTATCTATGGGGGTAGAAGCAGAGGAAGCGTTAACCCGCATGGTAGAGGTATCCAAGAGAGGACGTTACATTGAGAAGGAATAAGATCTGGATGGGAACCAGCAGCGACCACAAGTACGCTGAGGCAAAGGAGATCATGGATGAATACGGCATCGAATTGGAGAGGCTCAGCATCGAGCGGGTTGAGATTCAGGCAGATGACCCCGAACTCATAGCCGAGTACAGCCTCCATGTGCTAGACGTGGATATCCCCCTTCTCATCGAAGACGCGGGGCTATACATCGACAAATATTATGGGTTCCCCGGTCCATACAGCAGCTACACTCTACGAACCATCAATAATGAAGGCATCCTCAAACTCATGAATGACGATGAGGATCGTGAAGCCAGATACATCTCAGCCGTAGCATACCGAGATGGAGACGTTTCAAAGACATTCAGAGGCGAAGTCAGGGGCTTGATAAGCCGCGAGGAGCGGGGCACCAAAGGCTTCGGCTATGACCCTATATTCATACCCACTGAGGGGGATGGAAGAACCTTCGCTGAGATGAGCGCCGAGGAGAAATCCAAGATAAGCCACCGCGCCAGAGCCTTCAGGAAGCTGGCGGAGTGGCTGGTTAAGCAGTGACCTCGACGGTTGATGTCATCAACTCGGGCCATTTCTCAATCATGTAATGCGCGGAGTCTCGGATATTGAAGGGCCTGGAACCGTTTCCGGCGCGGACATAGAAATGTTGTCGACCATTATTGAAGAGGAAGGCGGGTTCCTGTGAGGGCAGCACATTTACCCTGCATATTTCTTTGCCATAGACCTTGGGGAAGGTCGTCCGGATGTACTGTAGGAAGATGTTTCCTATCTTCTGGGATATCTGGTTGACCAAGTAGTTCTCGAATGCGTCCCTGTTGTTCTTATTGAATGTCTTATAGTCATGTTTGAGGCCTACCACGCGGTTGCGGTCATTGACGCCTATGAGCAGGTTGCCTCCCTCCGCGTTCAGAAAAGCACAGATCGTCTTCAAGCAGTTGAACTCAAGGTCCGAGTCAAGACACCCTTGCCGGGAGTTGAACCGAAGACTAGCCTTAAACTCAAGATACTGGCTCTCATCCTGCTGCACAAGAATGTGTATCTCTTTTTCCTCGGATTCAAGTTTCTTGAACTCTTTTATGAGCTGAGGCTTGACTAAAGCGACATCAGTGAGAGATACAATGCCTAGAACCCTATCAGGTTTCATGTTGTCTATTATTGGCAGCTTTTTAATCCGGTTCTTGAGCATAAGCTCACTAGCCTCATCCACTGAGGTATTTGGATTAACCGAGATCAGTTGAGATGTCATCACATCCCCTACCTTTATCTCGCGTGGGTCTTCCCCACAGGCTACTACCCGGGTTAATACGTCTCGCTCAGTTAGAATACCCAGAACCGAGCGCTCGCCCCTGATAATCAGACTGCTGATACCGTAGCGGGTCATGGTCACCGCTGCGGATTCAATGGTCTCATCGGGGGGGATCGCGATGATTTCCCGGGTCATAACATCCTTTACCAGCATAGTTCTCACTGACGCCTAGGTGTTATCTTCGA
>CAYUTB010000030.1:0-20756 GCA_964447425.1 uncultured Candidatus Bathyarchaeia archaeon | reverse complement strand
GGTGAGGTGAAGGTCTCGGAGGCTTTCATGATGGCTGATGTGCGGATCAATGTGCCTGTGATGAAGACCCATGACCAACTCAAGGTAACATTAGGCGTAAAAAACCTCAAGGGGGTGCTTCCTCGGTACATGAAGCGGAATTTCCACAAGATCGGGGTCGTCAAGGGGATACTCGACCTGAACAAGGCTGTGCATGTTGACCTCACCGTGCTCGACGCAATAGTCGCCATGGAGGGGCTGGGACCAAGCTTCGGACCCAAGGTAGAGCTGAACACCATAATCTCCAGCAAGGATGTATATGCCCTTGACAGGGTAGCCTCAAAGATAATGGGTTTTGAAGCTGATGAGCTGGATTACCTCGTAGAGGCTGATGCCGCGGGGATAATCGACTTAGGCGAACCCGTTGAGGTGGTGGGTGAACCCGTTGAATCATATACATACAAGTTTGAGAGAGCTCCCACTGGAACCAACTTCGCCGAGGGCGTAACCGTCATAACCGATGGAGCCTGCAGCGCCTGCCACGGAACCATCCACAGCGTCTTCTACGACCTTGAGCAGATGCAGAAGATGGGTGAGATCAGAGACCTCGTAATCGTCGTGGGCAGCAAGGCTGAAGTGCCGGAGAACCTCCACGCGAAGCCTCTCATTATGGGTGTGTGCCAGGCACGTAACGCGGATAAAGGATGTTATGCTGTGGGGTGTCCCCCGAATAATGATCAGATGATGGCTGCTATCCGCGAGATATGCGGGATCGAGTAGCCTATATCCTCTCTCATCTATCTACTTGTGTGAACCCGGATAATTTACTGGATTTTTTAGCGCTAGCTGGTAGACTCAAGGCTATTCCGAGGACGGGGTGGGTGGAGTCTGGTGTCGTGGACCCTGAATCGGTGGCAGATCACTCCTTTCGCACGGCTTTACTCGCTATGGTTCTCGGTGATAGCATGGGGCTGGATTCTTGTAAGGTGATGCGCATGGCTCTGCTGCATGATTTGGCGGAGGTGGAGACTGGGGATATTACGCCAAAGCAGAAAAAAGAGAATCATAGAGAGATTGAAAATCAGGCGATGAAGACGATCCTCGGGGGCTTTGATGACTCTCTGCGTGAGCTTTACTGGGATGCTTGGATGGAGTACCAGAGAAAAGAGACCCCTGAAGCGATCCTAGTTCATGACGCGGATAAAATAGAAATGGTCTTACAGGCTTACGAGTATCAGAGCATTTCACAGAACAGTAAATTGGATCGTTTCTGGCACGCCATGGTCTCCCCCATGAATAGAAAAATAGTGGATGAGATAAAGAAGAGAAGAGACGCCCTTTAGGCGAAGGGGTAGAGCCGCTTCAGACTCGCGATGGTTCCATCGATCTTCTTCTGGGGTAACTCAAACGGCTGCAACGACCCATTGAGGTACCCCTCATAGGCGCTCATGTCGAAGTAGCCGTGCCCACTCATCAACATGAGAATGGTCTTTGCCTCACCTGTCTCCTTGCACCTTAACGCCTCATCCATCATCGCTTTTACTGCGTGGGCGGTCTCAGGTGCAGGTATCAGCCCCTCGTGTTTCGCGAAGGTCACCGCTGCCCCCAGGGCCTCAATCTGGTTATACGCCCTCGGCTGCACCATGCGGTGCCTTACCAGCATGCTGAGGCTGGGAGCCATCCCATGGTACCTGAGCCCACCCGCGTGGATAGGATCAGGTATGAAGTCATGGCCGAGGGTATACATCTTCATCAAGGGAGTTATCCTGCCCGTGTCTCCATGATCGTAGAGATACTCGCCCTTGGATATGCTGGGGCAGGCTGTTGACTCAACGGCGATGAACTCGATCTTCTTTGGTGGTTTACCGTTCCTCTGATCAGCAAGATACGGGTAGGCGATCCCGGCGAAGTTGCTTCCACCTCCCACACAGCCGATTACCGTGTCAGGGTACTCATCAACGGTGCTGAGTTGCTCCATGGCTTCCTGCCCAGTCACCGACTGGTGCATTAAGACATGGTTTAGTACGCTCCCGAGGCTATACTTGGCGTTATCCAAGCTTAGGCAACGTTCAACGGCTTCGCTGATGGCTATACCTAGACTGCCACTGGTATCAGGGTGCTGTTTAAGCATCCTTTTCCCAACTTCAGTCCTTGTGCTGGGACTCGGTATGACCTCAGCCCCGTAGAGCTTCATCATGGTCTTTCTGTAGGGCTTCTGCTCATAACTCACCCGCACCATGTAGACCTCTATATCGATGTCAAACATGTTTCCGGCGAACGCTAAGCTGCTGCCCCACTGCCCTGCCCCGGTCTCTGTAGTGAGTTTCTCCACGCCCTCCACCATGTTATAGTAGGCTTGTGGGACTGCGGTGTTCGGTTTATGGCTGCCTGTGGGGCTCACTCCCTCGTACTTGTAGTAGAGCTTGGCGGGGGTCTTGAGATATCGCTCAAGCTGCGTCGCCCTGATAAGGGGAGTGGGTCTCCATAACAGGTATGCTTCTCTGATTTCTTGTGGGATATCTATGGTCCGATTCGGTGATACTTCTTGTCGTAGTAGTTCTTTTCCGAATATTGCTTCAAGCGCCTCTGGGTTGACTGGCTCACCGCTGGATGGGTCGATCAACGGATATGGGGGCGCTGGAAGGTCGGGTGTTATAGAAATCCATTTCTTGGGTATTTGGTCCTCGTTTAAGAGGATAGTTCTTTCCAGTCCAATTGATACACGCTTCTGTGCCTCCTAGCCAAGCTAGGTGCCCAAAATGAAGCGTTTATTGATAAAAGAGTTGTTAACCAGAAAAGGGTTAACCGAGGAACTCTGCTACCTCATCCACTGGAAGCCTCGGTGGTCCCTTTTTGCCGATCATCTTCTCACTGGGGTACCCCACACCGACAGCGGCGATTAGATCCATCTCCTCCTTCCCGTAGAGCATCTTCAACTCATCGGCTGCGACCCTTGCAGCTGCCACCCATACTGTGCCTAATCCCATATCGTGTGCCTTGAGCATGACTGTCTGGATACAGGCGCCGATGCTCTGAGGGCTGGTCCAAGTCTTGTTATTATCCCAGACGAGGATAATGCTTGATCCCTTCTCTAGGCTGATGGCGGACCACTTGAAGATGTTGAGTTGCTGCTCCGAGAAGTCAGCCTTCTTCTCCTCGATGTTCCGCTGCATGATCTCGATGAACTCGGCTTTTCTGTCGCCCATCAATACGGTGAATCTCCACGGCTGACTATTGGTGCCGCTGGGCGCCCAGATGCCGTACTCCAGCATCTCCCTGAGTTGTTCAACTGTTACCTGTTTATCCTGATCATAGCTGCGGCATGATCGCCTTCCTAGAATCGCTTCGCTTAGCTCCAAATTTATCGCAGAATAGAGAGAGGGGGTAGAATTTAGGTTATTCGAGAAACTCAGCTACCTCATCGAGGCTCTTCTTCTTTGGGACCTTACCCTCAGTTGCAGGATATCCCAAGGCGACTGCGCCTGATAGTTTCCAATCTTTCCCGAAGTATCTCCGGGTCTCATCATATGCATAATAGATGTCTCCTATCCAGAGGCTTCCCAGACCCAGATCGTATGCTCTGAGGCAGATGTTCTGCACAGCAGCCGCTACGCTGTGCTCCTCGGTGATCCAGCCATTCTCAGCTGTGTTCCAGACTATAACCACAACTGGCGCCTCCTCCATTATCTCAAGTGTCCATGGCGCTGAGCCAGCTGGTTCTCTCCCATGTGTCTCGATGAACTTATCCAGATGAGCTCTGAATAATGCGTTAAACCCCGACTTGGCTTTACCCGTCAAAACAGTGAAGCGCCACTGGTGCCCATTCTTCGCGCTGGGTGCCCAGTTACCCGCCTCAAGAACCATACGAATCACCTCAACGGGAACAGGGTCCGGCTTATAGCTGCGGATACTCCTCCGCCCCTTTATAGCGTCTATTAGCTCCATATCCACCAATAATGTTAACAGTATCAGGCTGGTTAAATCATGAGGTTTCATATGCGGGTCTTGGCGATTGGGGACAACTGCATCGATGACTACACTGAGCTGGGGAAACGTTTCCCCGGCGGGAACGCCCTAAACGTAGCTGTATACGCTTCGAGACATGAAGGCGTGGAGGCGGACTACGTGGGGGTAGTGGGCACAGATGAATACGGGGAGTATATGCTGGCGCAGATCAGGGGAAATGGTCTGAGCACAGAGTATATTATCAGGAAAAATGGCTTGACCGCGGTAACAAAGATACTCATCAGAGACGGCGACAGGGTATTCGCGGACTACATCGAGGGCGTCCAGAAAGACGCGGCGCTACCCTTTGAGAAGATACCTGACCCAAAGAGCTACGATCTGATGCATTTCACTGTCTGGGGATTCGGCAGAGAACACGTGAAAACCCTCAGAGAAACCAGTAAGACTTTGCTAAGCTGCGACTTCAGTAGCCAACTGGAGGACCCCCGAACGGAGATACTGCCCTACCTAGACATATCGTTCTTCAGCGGAAGCCACCTCATGGAGAAAGGAATAGACCCAGAACAGGTCTTGAAGGGACTCAAGGAGAAGACGCCGGGAATCGTGGTGATGACCCTAGGAGAATATGGCTCAATGGTATATGACGGGATAAACCTCTATCATGGGAAAGCTCTTCCCGTCGAGGTCATTGACACCCTTGGAGCCGGTGACAGCTATATCGCGGCGTTCCTCTGCAGCAGATTAAAGGGAAAAACAATACAAGATTCAATAGACGATGGGCACCGTGCAGCATCCGATACCTGTAAGAGGCTTGGAGGCTGGGGTGGGGCACCCTAGAATTTCACCTTATCGTAGAACCGCCAACATCCCATGCGCCTGTTCTTGGCTAGGCTAAGGTAGTAGCTCAGCCACTCCAACTCGATGAAGAGTGTGAAGGGTGTAATGAGGTTGTCCACATCCTGCCCCTGAGAGTCATAGACAAAGGTCTTTACACCGTTCTCTTTGGAGAACTCCAGTATGCTATCCTCTAGTTTTCGCTCACCTGATTTGCCCCTCAAGAAGATGGCTGCGGTTCCCTCGGTGAATAATTCGAGGGCGCCGTGCCTGAACTCGCTGAAGTTTACCGCGATTCCGTGCACCCAGCACATCTCCATTAGTGTACAGAGGGCGAACTGATAGGTTAATCCCCAGTTGATTCCTCCACCAAGAACGAATATCTTATCATAGTCCTTGAGCAGCAGACCCTGTTTTCGGGCTGTCTCCTTTGCCTCTGGGATCATCTTGGGCAGAAGCTCGGGTAACCTATCTGCTTCCTTGATCATCTTTCCACCGACATCGTAGCCCTTCTCCCTGAAGATTGAGCCGAAGAGGTAATACATGCTCATGAGCTTGCCCAATGTGACTCCACGTGCCTCCCACCCGTAACCTATCTCCGCTTTCTCGTTGATCAAGGACTCCTGCCTCTGTGTTAACCCGAATGTGATGGCTCCCTTCTTCTTGCACCACTCAAGAGCCTCAACGATCTCCTTTGTCTTTCCGCTCTGACTGATCAAAATCACAGCCGCCTTATCGTCAACCGCTTCAGGCAGGCGTTCAAGGAACTCCCAGCCACTGAAGGCATAGACAGGCACCTTGGTGTGCTTCTCGGCAATATACACGAGGGGCAGCTGAACGCTGTAGCTCCCACCGCTACCCACCATATAGTACCTCTCAGCCTTCGCGAGTCTCTTACCTAATTCGATCAACTGGGGTTTTCTCTCAGCGACAGCGTTGAGGGTCGACTCCGTTATCCCATCCTTCAGCCAATCTGGCCTGTAAGTATCCTCTGTCAGATAGTCCACTGGTTCGGACATAGCAATCACTAGATGCCTAGAAGAATGCCGTATAAGATAGAAAAATGTAGTGGAAATTAGATTTCCAAGTGAAGGGCTTCCTTAAGCCCCTTGTACCTGTTACGGATAGTAACCTCGGTCACACCCGCTGCGTCAGCGATCATCTTCTGTGTCCGCTTCTCATCATTCATGACACATGCGATGTATAGCGCTGCCGCAGCTAAGCCCATGGGGTCCTTGCCTGCGGTGGTCTTTAGATCCTCTGCCCTTCTCAGTATATCAACCGCTGCCTGCTGGGTGTTCTCGCTGATATCAACCTTTGCCGCGATCTTGGGTACTCTGAATTGAGCCTTCGGAATAGGCATGCTCATGTTTAGTTCCCTGAGGAGAAGCCTGTAGCATCTTGCAAGGTCTTTCTTGTCGATGGTGCTGTGGTCGCTCAGCTCTCTTAGGGTTCTTGGTGTTCCGGTGACCCTGCATGCTGCGTATAGGCTTGCAGCTGCTATGGCGCTGATGCTTCTGCCTCGGACCAGTCCTTTCTCGAGGGCTTTTCTGTAGATTACTGCTGCTCGTTCCTTGACTGACTTGGGGATGTGAAGTTTATCTGTGAGTCTGCTTAGCTCTGTCATTGCGTGGCTCAGGTTTCTGTCTATGCTACTCTGGTAGCTGGACCTGATGTGCCACTTTTTGAGCCTGAGCATCTGAAACATTGTCTTTGTGGGGATGGTTCTGCCGAAGGCGTCTTTCCCTACCTGTCCAATCATTGTGCTTAGGCCTTTATCGTGTACGCTGAAGCTCAGTGGCATTCCGACGCGGCTTCGTGACTCACGCTCATCCTGACTGAAGGCTCGCCATTCTGGTCCTTCATTAATCAAGCTGTCGGCCATTACGAGGCCGCATGTTCCACAAATTCTTTCCCCAGACCCACTATCAATTACAATCTGCTTGCTTCCGCATTCAGGGCAGACGTCTGGGCTTATCTCTAATTTTGATCTTTGCACTTTTTTCACCTTTATGAGTCACGGGAATCCACATATTCTTTTTGGAATACGGCTTCACGTGAAGAGTAGCGATACACCAACAATGATGTATTTAAACCTATCGCCCATATTTACTATAGAGCCTCTATAATTACAAGTATATTATAGTATATAAATCGGTAAATTTGATCTATAGCCTCTCCTTTTGGTAATTAGGTGGCTACTTGAGAAGCTCTTTTAACCAGATATGAGGTTAACTCGGGTATGAGCGAGATTCCTAAGGTTAAGATCGCGGTCCTTGGAGGAAGCACGACAATCGGTGCCGGTTTCCCCCGCACATACGAAGGCGTTAAGGTTATCGCGGATAACCTCATCTTTGAGACTCCTTTTGGTCCTACGGCTCCTTTTACTCACGCGGAGGTAGATGGGAAAGAGTTTCTCTATGTTGATTTTCATGGGATAAACAAGAGTATCAGAAACACCGAGCCTGATAGCAGTGGTGAACGTGTTTTCTATGTTCTCTGGAAGGCTGGGGTGAAGAAGATCATAGGCACAGCTCTCTGTGGTTCAACCAATAGGCTTCTGGACCCCGCTGACGCGGTTATTCCTGACGACTTCGTTGACTTCACCACCAAGCGCCCCCAGATGCTGATGGTGAGTCTGCAGGACAAGGGGCTTGATGTGCCGAGGTTCAGTTACAGGCTATATCAGCCTACGTGTCCCAGGTTATCTGACAGTCTCGTTGAGGCTTGTGAGAAGGCGGGTTTCCCGAGGGTCTTCAAACGGGGTATCGTGGGTGTGGCGGAGGGTCCGCGTCTTGAGAGCCCAGCCGAGATCAAACTCAGGTATCAGAACCTAGGCATCGACATAGTTACTATGAATTTTGTGCCCGAGGTTTTCTTTGCACGTGAGATCGGTGCGTGTTATGCGGCGATTGAGCTAGTGAGTAACTATGGTGAGGGTTTGATTGATCCACGTTGGGAGGGCAACACTGCTTTCAGGGATTTCCAGAAGAAGTGGAGCAGACCCACAGCAGAGGCGATCTTAATGGCGTTAAAGGCATTGAACCCCGAGGATAACAGCTGTGGCTGCGGCACTTATCGCTGGCAGAGCATCCTCCTATAATTTATCTTAAGCTGCTTGAATTAACACAGCTTGCTTTTTCATTTAACGGGAATCTTTGGAAAATAGTTCTTACCAGACGGCTTTTGTACACTGTTTTACCCGTTACCCTGACGCTTTTTGTACTTATTTGAGTGAAAATGTGGCTGTTCTGGGGCTGGTTTTATGTTTGGAGGCTCTTTTGTGGCTGGGATGAGTTGACCCCCCTCCCCCCCTTGTTTACCCGATGACTTTTTTGAAGAGTCTCAGGTGGTTTCCGCCAAGTATCTTTTGTATATCTTCTCTACTGTATTCTCTTTTTACGAGTTCACGGGTGATGTCAGGCATCTTAGTTACATCCTCCAGCCCCCTAGGGGTTGATGGTATACCATCGTAGTCACTTCCAAGTCCTACGTGGTCGGGTCCAACGAGGTCAACAATATGGTCTATGTGGTCAATCACAGCCTCCAGAGTCGCATCTGTCTTGTGGACGAAGGAGGGCGCGAAGTTCATGCCCATGACGCCTCCGTTCTCTGCTAATGCAGTGATCATCTCGTCGGTCATGTTTCTCGGGTGATTGCAGACTGTTCTTGAGTTACTGTGGCTGGCTATGATGGGGTTTTTGGTCTGCTCTAATACATCCCAGAAACCATCATCGTTAAGGTGGCTTACATCGATGATCATCCCCAGTCTGTCCAGCTCTTCTATTGCCTGAACCCCGAGTTCGCTGAGCCCTCCACCCGTTCTGCGGTCAGCGACACCATCCGCAAGCTGGTTACGGAGGCTGTGAACCAGCCCCACCATGCGTACACCGAGTCTGTGAAAGACTCCCAGCATCTCGATCCTGCCCTCTATGACATCGGCTCCCTCGATGCTCAGTAAGCCAGCGACTTTGCCTTGTTTTTTCGCTTCAACTATCTCACTGTACGTAGTCACGGGCATAATCTCAGAGACGGATTCGCATTCACTGTAGAAGCGGTCAATCATCAACAGCGCGGTCCTCAGGGGATACGCTGGCATCCTGCTCCTCTCACTGCTCACCGCGAAGACTTGGCAGGTTACACCGCCCTCTATCATTCGGGGGACATCTAGGTGACCTATGCTGGACCTCTGCCCCATACCGGTGTCTCCTCGGTACTCCCACATGCTGTCGCGGGGCTTTGTGAACTCGTTGAAGAGGCACTTCAGTGTATCACAGTGGGTATCGATTACGATTGACTCGTTATGTATTTCATGATATTCTAGGG
Organism: uncultured Candidatus Bathyarchaeia archaeon; assembly: GCA_964447425.1. Lineage (GTDB taxonomy): Archaea > Thermoproteota > Bathyarchaeia > TCS64 > TCS64 > RBG-16-57-9. Next base: position 11,651 of record CAYUTB010000030.1, on the reverse strand, counting down.
CGGGCATAATCTGAACATTGTTCATCAAGCTATTATGATTAACCATAGGATAACCAACTATTGTCTGATGAAGAATTCACCTAATCATTCAGATCTATTATTTGATCTCCGAGGTGTCTTAGTATCTCTGTCTCATGTGAGTTTTTCTGGGTCCCTGGCGTATAGATAAAGTATGTCTGTACTTTCTGGGATTTAAGTTGGGGAATCAAGGAAATAAGCAGAGTGTAGACCCGTTTCCACCCATTATTATTTATCAGCGTCGAGAGATCAAAGAAAAACAACTGGGTATTTGTATTATTTATCTCAATAAATTCTAGAATATCTGAGATGAGAATGCTCAACTCGTTTATATCGTTTGATATTTCCATGAAACGCGTGGAGAATATGTCTCCAAGTTGGTGATGAACATGAGTGCATTTGATGATGTAAAGCTCAGTCTCATCTATCAACCCTGAATGTTTGAGGGCGCCATGTGTTATATGATCATCTAAGAGCACGAGAACAGACCGTGTATCTGGGGTCAGTCTTTCATTTACGCGTTGTTTGATCCAGCTATTTACCCCACTGATGGAATCTGTCTCTATCATGTACACCCAGCTAGTGTATTGATCAATTTTTATGGTCGATACTCCGGTCATAAATGACTTAAAATCCTCAGCGAAGGAAGAAAAACGTGGCATGGTCATCCAGTAAAATAACAAGCTTTTCCCAAGGATCGAGAAAATCGGAGACACATTGATTGACATCTCACCAGTGGCGTATCCTATGTTCGCCAAGAGTATGATAAAGAAGCCCAAGATCGGAGTGTTTAGATCCGCGTTATACTTGATTTTGAGGGCAAGAAGTACCCCCGTGATTACTATGTATGGGATCATGAAGAACAGGTTTATAGCGTTAACTGGGGCACCAGCCAGATACAGTATCACCAATATTACAGGAATCCCTAGGGTAAGTAGAAAAGAAACACGAGCCATGTTGATCAATTCGCCTATGCCCGTTATGATGCTGGAAAATGAGATCATCGATAACAGAAACACCATGTAGATGTTCACTGGGTTTGATACCTCATAGAAGACATTGTAACTGTTTAGTAGGTTGCTCATGCCGTATGCTACGAAGCCGATGAACCAGAGCAGATAGAATCTGCGATGTTTCCTAGTATAGTTCTTGTAGAGAACCCATGAGAATAGGAATGGAAGAAGGCTGTTTACTAGGTTGATGATGATTGTTAGATAGCCTATTTCCAGCAAATCTATACCCGAGTATCTAAAACTGGCTTATAGTATTAAACAGAGGCGATAGACGGGTGTTAGATAACGAACCTGTTGGAGTCCTCATCCCTTTCTTTGCCGAGACCCTTCTGCATACCGTAATCAGTGATATCCCGGTCATACTCCACGAACTTTGTCACCAATTCGATAAGCTGGTCGCTCATCTCAAGCAGCTCCTCGCGTGTAAACTGGGTCATGACCTCTGGGCTGTTGACCCACTGCATCCACCCGCCGAGGCTCTGGCTGAGGGCGCCGAAGCTGAACCTCATGCCGGTGATTATCTCCAGCCTGTCTATGTCCCTGTTTTCCTTGATCTTTTCAAGTTGTTCTATGGTTTTCTGTGTGCGCTCGATCCAGCCGACATTCATCTTTGGTCTCCGTATCTAAGATTCCGCGTATTATAAGCTGTGTGGAACAGTCTCGGTGATTAACATAGTTGTGGCGCTGGCTCTGGTTTAACATTTAAAAGCGTGGTATCAGGGATATGTTTGGTTGCCGGGGTCGCTTAGCCTGGTATAGCGCCAGCCTGGAAAGCTGGTGTCCTAACGGACTCAAGGGTTCGAATCCCTTTCCCGGCGCCACCTCCTTTTGGTATAATATGCAGGCCCTTATAACGCGGAAAAAAAATCTTTTGTGTGCTGCGTTTGTTTCAGTTTTTTGTTTACTGTTTTTGTGAAAGATACAAATTATTCGATTGTTATTTAGATGCTTTATCAGTATTCATTGGTTTTCTGGTTTCGGAGAGTGTCTTATAAAATATTAGGATTAATCTTGATTCTTAATCGCTTTAATTGTTGCTTCTGGGTATTCTTTGCGAAGTTTGTGGAGCATTCTTTCTGCTATGTGTTGTTTGAATTCTGGTTGGTTGTGTTTCATTGTGTATATTCCCCGGTGTCCGCCTTAGCCCGTTATCTCGTGCTTGTCTAGCAGTTCATTCTCTGCTGCTTCTTCTAGGAAGTTGATTATGCTGGCTCGGCTGATCCGGGTTGCTCCTACTGCTTCCCAGACTTGTCTGCTGTTCATTCCTTCTGGGCTATTCCATAGTGCTTTTAGTGCGTCTAGCTGATAGTCTTTGAAGAACATCAGCAAGCCTCGTTCTAATAGGTCCATCTTTAAACTCATTCTTGTTACCTCTTTGATTCATATCATCCACGCACTCACACAGATTAGTCGGGTAGTTATATATAAAATTCAAGATTAACCTGTAGTGGAATATTCGAGAACGACTATTGTTAAGTGGTCATATTGAAGAGGTGTAGCTTGTCTTGGATTATAGATTACGCTATAAGATTTATTTTCTTCTGAGCATTATGATATATTCTCATCATGTTTGATGTGATTTTATATGTAATTTTCACGATTCATCTTGATTGGTACTGGGGAAACATGATAGGGTAAAATAGGGTATAGCCATAACCGTCAAGTAAATTTTAAAAATAAGTAAAATAACAAAATTTAATGTGTCGAAGGTGGAAAAAAAATTAAAAAATTTGGAATTAAAATTCAAAGAATTATATGATGTATTTGAGGATCGAAACAAATATCATAAAAGCTTAGATAATTTAATGGATAAATTAGAAGAAAATATAGAGAAAGATAAAGAACTAGCTGCAAAAATTGATGCGACTTATATTAGATCTGTTTTTGAGATAAATGTTTTTAATCAAATAAGAGGAAAAGATTCTAAAAGTCAATTTTATACTACTGTTGAAAATGTTTTTTCGACAAAAGAATATTTTTACTATTTTCACTTATCAAAATTGAATAATTTTCCAGATGAATACAAACTAGGTTATGGTGTAGTAAAAAAATGGGATTCGTTACCAGAAGAAGTAAAAAATGAATGTCAGAGAGTAATGATATTAAATGAAAGTCCGTATCCAATGATAGACGATACAACATGGAGAAGATTATCCGCTGAAAATAAAATAATTTTTAATTCTCCACACATCGGACAATGGCTTGAAATATCGATTATAGGTGTTCTTGGACCTAATATGCAGGAGGAGGCTTTCAGAAAAGCCGAGTTATCTTTGGATTTTTTAAGACTGCTTCTTTTTAGTGGCGCAGTTGAACCAGTTTCATATCCTGTTATATATGACCCAAAATCAAATAAAGTGAATCTAGGGGGTAGCATCAGTTTTACTTCAGGCATAGATTACATAGGAGATATTAGAGAGCGAGGATATGATGAAACAATTATTAGACTAAACAAACTGATCGATAACCCCTCTAAAATTGAAAAAAGGATTATTCAAGCATTAAATTTTCTAAGAATTGGAGATTATATTTCCGAAAAACAAAATAAAATATTTTACTATGCAGCAGGCATAGAAAAAATGATTTTAGATAATGAACCAGAAATCTCTTATAAATTTTCTACAAGAGGTGCCTTCTTACTTGAAAATAACTCAGAAGAAAGACAAATAATTTTTAACAATTTAAAAGATGTATATAAAAAACGTAGTGAAGTTGCACATGGTTCAGTAATCGAATACGATCATCAATTAACCAATAAATCAAAATATTATTTAAAAAATATGATTAAACAATTAATAAAGATAATTGATGAAAATGGTTTAATTGATGTAAAGAAAAGTGGTGATAAAAAGACTCTGTTGAATTATGTTGAACAAAAAATGTTTCCAAAAGATGAAAAATAGTTGAGATTTGATTGGGGCTATTCAATCATAATAAAAAATAATTCCATATTTCATCAATTAGGTTAATATCTTATCCGAATTCCCATATGTGTTAAAGAAGAAGTGTAATTTATTTCTAGATTAAACAGTTTTGGCTAATGGAATAGATGAACTTGGCTCCATAATTGTGCCATAAATAGCTAATGCTAACGCCCAGAATCTGTCGTCGTGTGTACCTTCTGGGTGATTGTATTGGATTTTCCCTGTTTTGGCTAGTTCGTAGCGTTCTACGTTGAGTTCCGCGAATAGCTCTGGGTCATATGGGATGTGGAGTAGTGGTCTGAGTGACACTGGTGTGGCGTCTTTTTTACAGTTGTTGGGGCATGTGGTTCTCCAAGTGCCTTCATGGTCTTGGATGTAGCCTCTCCAACCACATTGTGGGCAATCTGCTGTTCTCATGTTTTCTTTGAGGGCTGTGGCCATGGATTCCTTGTTTGTTTCGGTGAAGTTGATGCCCTCAACGCCTCTGAGTCCGCCTTTGATCATGTCCTCTACTATGTATTCGCCTACCCCGGTCTTGTCGCAGTAGATAGCTCTCACTGTACGCCACCTGTCCTGGATTCGTTTCACGTATCCAATTACGGCACCGTAGGGCGTCTCAAGCGGAAATCGTTTGAGGTGGATCAAGTGTTTATGGTCACTCTTAGCATCCAGCACAGCTATTACGCTGTGGTCTTGGTGTTTACCGAAATCTACCCCAACGTAGAAGCTGCCCCTGAGAGATGCTTCATCGATCTTCTTAACGTAATCTCGTTCATGGTCTTGAGCCAATGTGATGAGGCTCGTGCTGAGCCATGTGTCGTCGTCTTCTGTCCATTCGCAGAGCATTTCTCTTCTCCAGCGGGCTGGGTCGCCCGCTAGCTGTGTTTTGATCATCTCTACTACTTCTTGGTTGAGGGGTCCGTTTGGGGGCATGGCTGTGGTGTATGGTGTCCGGTGGGTGCTGTAGTTGGTGTAGGCTGGGTCGTGGTATATCCGGTAGAAGACGCTGTCGGTGTTCCACGGGGTGGATTCGGCGATGAGGTACCCGTTTGTTGCGTTGAGGGTGAAGAGTACCGCTGTGTAGAGGTCCATGTCGTCGCGGATGAAGTTAGCCTCCATAAGGTACACTACCTTAGCTGTGTGACCTCTGATGGTTTCAGGTATGGGTGACTCTGCGAGTATCTGGGTGCCGTTCCTGAACTTAATCATGGTTTTGAGCATGTTCTTCTTGCCAATTACATACTCGAAGAAATCGGGATCGTTAGACTCCATTCGGTTGAGGTGCTGGTGGAGCACCTTGAAGGCGATGTTCTTAACCTGATCAAACTTCGGGGCGGCCACCAGTATTACGCTGTCTGGGTATCTGAATCCCATGTACAGTAGCTTAGCCATTCCATTCCATGTCTTGCCTGTCTGCCTTGCCATGAGGTTGGCTATGAAGTGGTTTCGGTCTCTGAGGAATGGGTGGATGTACTCGTAGGGCTCGTAGTAGAGCCACTCTCTGCAGAACTCAATAGGATCAGAGGGCAGGGCCTTCTTGTATCGTGTAGCCGAGTGCCTCTTTTTCTCCAGTTCCCTGATCTGTTTTCTTAATCTTTTCAGCTTCATTTTCCAGCGCCTCCACCTCTACGTCGCTCACGATGCCATAGCATGTGCTGATGGTCTTGATGAGCACCTCCATGGATCTGAGCTTCAGCTTACGGGGCATCCTTGGGTTGCTTATCATGCTGTCCAGTTGCTCAACGAGTGCCTCTAGTCGCTCTATGTATCCCCGCCGCTTCTCCTCCGGATCGATTCTGACGCGGCGCGCCGTCAATGTGAACCTTATCTTTGCCTCTTCGCCCAACGCTTTCTCTCCTTGAGTTTCTTTCTGGTCTTGATTATCAATAGTATATCGTCTATGAGCCTTGGTAGGCTGTTTCTCAGGATTGTGAATAGGTTCCGTGTATTCTGGTCTTCCCATCCTGTCTCTATCCAAGTATTGAGCATCCTGCGTTCTTCATCTGATAATATGTATCTCCGCATTAGCCTCTCCTTTTTTCCAATTATACGATCCCTATGATTATGCCGGAATGAGTGATCACTGTTCATCCTCCCAGTCCATGCACCAGTAAAGGTAGACCTTGCTTTGAGCCAGCACGCTGAGGGTTTTCAGGGTCTTGCTGAGGCCCATCTCATCCTGCTCATCTAGCCAATCGATGTATTCCTGTTTCCTGACATAGGGTCTGGATTGTCTACTGAGGCGGCGGTAATACTGGCTACTCACCTTTTTGAGAATGGAGCGTAGTGTCTCCATCTCCATAGCATCCAGTTCTTGGAGCTTTCGCCGGTTATTACTCTCAGAGCCCAAGAGGCTGGAGTTGAATCCCAGTTCTTTTAACTGGTCTAGTGCCCTAGTTATGCTTTGGTGGGATTCCTTTATGAGTATCCGCTTCATCCCGGCTTTCTCTGCGAAGGGGTTGTACTGTGCCATCACCGCTACGAGTTCAACGTGTCTCCTGCCCTGGAGTGGTAGGGTTTCTTTGACTAGTTTTGATCCTAGCCCGGTGCCCCGGTACTTGGGGTGAACTATTACTCGGCTTATGGTGGTCCAGTCGCGGTTTAATTCATCAAGCTTAGGCGCGTAGCCAATTGCTTTTTTTCTGCCTTTTGCCATCACGGGCGAGTAGCTGTACGCGATTACCCCAGCTAAGTCATTATTGATGTCGAGTGCGTAGAACTTGTACGGGACCGGTGGTTTGTGGTCCCTGTAGTGGAGGTACCCTAGCTGCATATACTCATCCCGCGTGGATTCACGTATAGTGGCGTCCTTGGTTACGTTGCATGGCCTTGGTGTGGGGTTGCTTGTGTATTTGATCTCTTTTTCTCTGCCCCAGCCCTTCACAATGTGCACACTCGGATTCAAGTCCAGTGCTAAGTCTTTGTGTGTGGTGGCCACTATGAGAGTTGCCCCTGTTCTCCGGGCGTGTTTCTGGAGGCTATAAGATACTATCTTCGCTGTAGTCCTGTCTAGGGTGCTGCAGAACTCATCGCAGAGCCAATACTGTTTGCCCTGATCTATGAGCCTTGCTATTCTGTACCTGTACCGCTGCCCATCGCTAAGCTCCCCATAACGTCTGAGAAACAGGTAGGCGTCGTTGAGACCTACCATACTCAGAAGCATGAGCCCTTCACTGAAGCTGCCACCCACTGTATCGATGATTGAAGCATCTTTGGGTGCGTCCAGTTCATCCATGTATGCTGCTTCATCGCCCAGATCATCTTTAATCGCCTTTAACAAGACGCTTTTCCCTGAGCCGCTGTCCCCGGTGATGTACACCACGTCGCCCATGGCCAGTTTAAGTTCAAAATCCCTGTAGAGAACATGCTCATGCTCCTCGTCCACGCCGATCCCAAAGGCTTCAGCTACATCTATGGTACGCTCCGTTAATGGAGCCTGTGTCTTGAAGCTGATATCGTAGACATAGCAACCTCGTTCTTTATCGTAGCGGCGTGTCCTGCGTCTAGCCTTCACGAAGGTGGTCAACTTCATGCCTCCCTGTACCCGAAGAGCGACCCGATTAAGCCGCCTATTATGAGCATTATGCCGTCAAAGATAGCTTGGTTCCACGCCTTGAAGACCAGCATGTGAACCAGCTCAAGGATGACTAACCCGGCGAAGAACAGGATCATGAGCCATATTGATAAGACGAATCTGTCTGAGGGTAATTCCTCTTGTACTCGCACTTTTCTCGTGGTTGAGTTATCCTGTGTTACCGTTCTCCGTGTTAGGGCTTTCTTAATCCAAGTATACATGTACTCTTTCCTCCTTTCGTTTGTATTTCCTGAGGCTGACGCGGCGCCCCAGTATCTGAAGCTCCGATACAGCCTTCATCATCTCGTCGCGGGGCAGGATCAGGACCACCTCTTCGACTAGGCCAAGGGGTATCCTTGTTGCGCCCCACTCGTTGTGAATCTCGACAACGTCCTTGCCGAGTATGAGTAGCTTGTGCTTCTTTCCGCTACAGCCGAGGAATACTCCCCAGTCCTTGCATGTTACCTCAGGGCTTGCTACGTGGTCGCTTAGGTTTGCCCGGGTGTCTGAGGCGTCAAGCCATCTTACCATTATGAAGCTGCCTTTGGGTAGCTCCTCTCTTGCTATCTCGTCTACTGTTATTGTTTTCATATCCACACGTTCCTCAGGCTGTTTAGCCCGCTCTCATTGAGTATTCTCATCCGCATGGCTAGGCTCATGCCAATGTCGTCCACGTTGGGCGGTATCTTTGGCTCGTATGCTCCTGTGCTTGTCTTCGCCGCGGCTAGGTCTAGGGTGCATAGGTAGCCTTGGCTTGGTGTGTATGTGTGCTGGGCTCGCTGGATCTGGAAGTCTTGCTCCAGTATGCCGTCTTTGAGGCTGGTCAGGGTGACTGTCATTGGTGGTCTGTAGCCCAGCTGAGCCCTACCCGGCACAAGAACACGGGCAGTCACTAACGGATGCTTACGATGAGCCACTATGTTTGCAGCGACGTAGCCCGCGTAGTCGATGTCTGTGATTGTCTTGTCCACTACGCGGTGCACTCGTTTTCCGTAGGCTTGCTGGCTCACGGTGTCGCTGCTGGTTCCGGCTTTCTCCGCGCGGATGAACCGTAGCTTGTCTACTAGGAAGCCTCCGGTGCCTAGGTCGCCGGATGCTCTGTATGCTCGTATCTGTAGGTTGTTCACTGTCTTACCCGGGTTCCCTGATGCTGTGAGGTCGGCGATGTTCACTGTTTTCTCGTGCCATGATGCCGCTGCGCCGGGTGCTATCCCTGTCTTGTTGTAGCTGTCTAGTGTCCACGTCCAGCCTCCTTTCTGGAGCCTGATGTCTATGTTTTCTGGGCTGAGCCCTGAGCCGTATTTCCACATGAGACTGATCTGGTCGTATTCCTCTAGGTTGGTGTCGGGGAAGCCTATGCGTATCCGGTAATCTGTGCCCGGGTTGGTGGTGTTGAAGTGGATGCTAGCTGTGCCTGCTTGTTTGTCACCTGTGTCGCTCTGGGGGTACCCTGAGTCCGTTGGGTCTGGGCTGCTCCACCCCTCGGCGCTCTCTGTCCAGCTATCCTGATCAAGGGGCGTGTAGGCTTCCTCGAATACTATGATCCGCGCCTCGTTCACCAGCCGTGGGTTGCCCTTGATGCTCTTTTTCACAGTTATGTCTAGGATGTTGGGTGTGTACCCGTCGCCTCCATCCGTAACACGGTGGCTGCACGTGAAGGCACCGTAGCGTTTGAAGCGTAGACTCCCACCGGAGTCTATGTAGAAGTTGGCTCCGTTCTCTCCCGTTGAGAAGGTGGCTGCCTCTGCTAGTTTCTCTAGTAGGCTCCAGACGCCTTCTTGGTTGAACTTGTTGACGATGCTTCGGTTGGTGGTGTCCTTCTCCAGATAGAATTCATCGGCTGAGTTGTCCACGATGTCGTCTACTATTGTGCTGATCTGGGTGGCTGTTGTGTACTCTTTTGTGAAGGTCCTTTCGTGGAGTATCTCGCCAAGGTCCTCGCATACAAGGCTGAGGTATGGGTCGTTGGGTTCTCCCCCGGCTGCTCTGTCGATTACGCGGGCTGTGATGAGCTTGTAGACTAGGCTCTCAGACTCGGCGCCAAGGTACAGCATCACGATGTTTCCGGGCTGGACTCGCGCTGCTCCGCTTAAGGGCGGGTATTGGCTGAGGTTGTAGGCTTCTTTCTCGTCTAGTGCGCGGCTGATTAGTTGGATCTCGTCTAGGCTGCATGTGGTGTAGTTGGTGTAGCCCGCGTCGTTGTGTAGGCACCCGAAGGTGAGATCGTAGGTGTCTAGGGTTATGGCTCCAAGTGTGCCCGCGGCTTCGCCGTCTTTGTCCCCGTCAACGTAAACCTCTATGGTGTCGTCGCTCGGGTTGACTATCCCCAGAATATGGTGCCATGTGTTATCCGCGATCAAACATGTGGTTGTGTACTGGAGTATGTTCTCTGAGTCGTCCTTGACGTAGAGGCGTAGCTTGTCGCTGCTCCAATTAAACTGGACTCTATTGAAGCTTACAATGGTCTTGCCGAAGCCACATACTACGCCTGAGGCACCCGATGCTGCCTTCACCCAGAATGATATGCTCAGTGCTCCATCTGCGGGTATGGTTGTGGTGTAGCCTGTTTTGAGTCGCGCGTTGCTGGCTGCTAGGAAGTAGAGGCAATACCCGTATTTTCCCGCGCTGTTCCATGTGGCTCCAGTGAAGCTGCCCTGATGCTTACTATGGCTCAGGTCGTAGGCTCTGGTGCCCAGGTTCTCGTCGAGGCTGTATCTTCGCTCGGTGACTCCCAGTAGTGGGTCGTTGAGGAGTTTCATCTTCAACCCGCTTACTGCTGTGGTGGTTACGAGGTCTGCGATGAGTTCCTCCACCTCAAGAGGTATCAGTGGTGGGTTCTTCAGTGCTGCCGCGTAGTCGTAGTCGATCATGGCGGTCTGGTTGGGGGTGTTGCTGCGGGCGTAGAGCTTCAGATACTTGATGGTCTTTGATGCTGCGAGTTGCACCTGTTTTGATTGCATGTCTGTTGGGGCGTCTACCCAGCCTGTGCTCGTGGTTGTGGCGTCGGTGTACTCAGCCTCAACCTTGTACTGTGGCGTGGTTCCTCTGCCCCTGAGCCGTACCCTGAGCAGCGGGTAATTACCCGTGTCCAGCATTAATGCACTGATGTCTCTTCTCCAGCCGCACCCACTTGGTGTCGCTCCCTCTGTTACGGTCATGGTGGCGTAGTCGCCTGAGGCATCGTCGGTGTTCTGGAAACTCTCTGAGGCTGCTGACTGGAACAGGGTCCATGCGGTGCTTCTGAAGCAGTCATCGAGGAAACCCGGGTTCTCGTATATCTCGATGTGGCACTTGGCCCAGTCTGGTGTGGGTATTAGCCACCCCTCCTGATTCTTTCATTGATGGCTTCGCCTAGTGTGTTGAGCCATGCGTCCCTCTGGATGCCCGGATTGGGTTGCTGGTTGAATGTGATGAATATTGGACCCATTGACTGGTGGGCGGGTACAACGTACTCGCCTCTATGGAGTAAGTATAGCCCAGTTTGATTTACTGGTCCACCTGTCTGCATGCTCTGAACCCTGCTGTAGATGAGCGCGCCCGCTGCTAGTGCTAAGGGGATGAGGTACCAGCGCCCGGTTAGGGTGGCTAGAATTGCCTGAGCTGAGGCTGCTGCACCCGTGGCGTCTTTGAGCATCTTTGTGAGTTGGCTTAGGTTTCTGACTACCTGTATCATGTTCAGGAACCCGTACATCAACGCGACTGGGTTCAGATCAGTGATCGCCCTGCTTGTCTGGGTGATAGCTAGCCTCGTTGCGTTCACTGCCCGCATAGTCATTAGCATTGTTGGTAGAGTGCTGCTGCTCTGAGTCTGTGCGATGTTTAACGCGGTTGTGGCTTGGTTGGCGCTCGCGGCGGCTTGATTCGCTGAGGCTTGCGCCTCTTCCAGTCCGGTGACTTGGACCCGGTACTCTAGGTCTACCCTGTCGCTCAAAGGATCGCCTCCACTGTTCTCCGTTGGATCTCTCGGGAGGTTGCCAGTCGTTCTGCTATGGCTGCTTGGAGTAGGAAAGGTCTGGGCTGTGTTCTGCTGGTTCCATCATGGATGTGCCGCGCGTAGTCCACTGGTCTGCCTGTAGCTGGGTTTGTGTAGCTGCTACCACCTGCAACAAGTCTCGCCTCGTT
>CAYUTB010000029.1:18537-20825 GCA_964447425.1 uncultured Candidatus Bathyarchaeia archaeon | reverse complement strand
GGCGCAGGGAATGGGATTCGAACCCATGGTCCCGTTAGGGAACCAGTTTTCAAGACTGGCGCCGTAGGCCACTTGGCTACCCCTGCCCGCCAAACCAAAACACACACCAAAGGTAAAAACATTACCTACACAAAATCCCCAAGACCCAACTGGTTCCGAAGCGGAACCACAACCACCTCCACACGAGGCACCCCCACAACAACATACCGCTTCACAGCATTCTTCACCACAACAAACTTATCATCCAAATAAGCCACACCATTCAAACCATCCAAAACAGCCTTCTCCAAATTATCAATATCAGGCGTCGTCTCAACAAAATTATCCTTACGCCGACTCTTCGGCCGCTTCAAAAAAAACGCCAACGAAACAGCCACAGGCCCATTAAAAGGCACACCAAAATGCAGCAAAGCCTCCTCCTTCACAACCTTCTCCCAAACAGCCACCCGCTTAGGCGTAAAACTCCATGTACGCCCCCCCTTCCTCACAGTCCTCGCCCTAGCCTTAGGAACAGGATCACCCACAACAGTAAAACACACCCTCATACCACACACATACCCCCACCACACACTAGAGTCTTACCCCTAAACAAGAAGCAACACAAGAACCACACTAAACAGACCCGTCAAATAAATCCCATCAAAACTGCCAGCGCCGCCAATACTCACCACCCCCGCACCAAGACTACGAATCCGCCCCAGATTCAACAAATCAGCACCCACAAGAGCACCCAAAGTCCCACCTACATAAGCCACCTGACTAGGGCAACTAACCACACGGAACAAACTCAAACCCACCACACATAAAACAGTGGCCAAAGGAGGCCCCAACATAGGAGTCGCTATCCCCAGTCCCTCAATCAAACGACTACTACGATAAGTCGAAAACACAACCCCAAAAAACACAACAAAAACATCAACATACGAAGAAAACAGATCAACAGAAGCCCCCGGAATCCCCACCAACAACAGATACAAAGAAATCAAAACAGGCACAACACAACCACCAACATTCAACATAACAAAAGTACGCCTAACCCCCATCTCAACACGAGGCACCCGCCAAGTAACACCAAAAAAACGTACCTCACGAATAACCTTAACCGGCTCACGAGACTCCAAAGTAGTCAAAGGAATATTCACGCTACTTCCAAACAAACTCAGAAAAAGCACACCACCAAACATCCAAGGAGGCAACCCAAGAGCCTCAACCATAATACTCCGATAAAAAGTCATCAAAACAGGAAAAACCAACAACAACAAAAACAAAAGAATACCAAAATAAAACAAACTAAAAGGCCTGAAAACCACACCCCGAGCCCGAGACATATAAATATCAAATACGAAACAAGCTTTCAGTGTTCCGGGTCGTAACACGCGCAACCTCAACAGGATCCAACCCTTTTAACTCAGCCAAAGCGTCAACCACACGCACAACATCAAAAGGAGAACTCTCCCTCCCAAGACTCCGCATAAAAACAGGGCTATCAGTCTCCACCAATATCTTCTCAATTGGAGCCTCCAACATCACAGCCCGAGCCCCCTTGCTATACTCAACAGCCGGAGTAGCGGAGACATAGAAACCAGAGTCAAGAATCTTACGCAGAACATGAATGGGTCCATCATACCAGTGAAAGACAGCTTCAACCCCAGAAGCGCACACCAGATCAAAAGCATCACCATAGGCAGACCTACTATGAACAGAAGCAGGAACCCCCACATCAACGGCTATACCCAAAAACCTCTCAAAATAAACCCGCATCCTCTCACGAACATCCTTAGATTTCGCGAAATCATAGGCATAATCAAGCCCAACCTCACCCAACGCGACGCATTTCCCAAGGTTCTCAACAATATAACTTTCCGCAGCATCCAGATCAGTCTTTAAAATATTAGAGGGATGAACACCGATAGCTGGAAAAAAATAACCCGAATACATCTGAGCCAACTCCAGAGACTTCATGCTAGACGCGAGATCTCCACCGACACAGACAACAGCATCAACACCAGCCTTCTCAGACTCAATCATAGTATGTTTCGGGTCCTCAAAACCATCCATATGAACATGACTATCAATAAGACGCCTCATAGACACCATGGAGTTAATTAATTTTCTCAAGGCTTAAAATTATATCCGCGCCGTTGATTAGCCCGATAAAAGGTATACGATATATGGCACCATCTCAATATCACATATTTCTTTACGACTGAACCTCTATACAAAGAGGAAAATTATTAATTTTCTTTCCCTCAATTTCATATAATTCATAGTAAAACCAGTCTTCATGG
>CAYUTB010000029.1:0-18437 GCA_964447425.1 uncultured Candidatus Bathyarchaeia archaeon | reverse complement strand
GCCTTCAGAAAAGCCTCAATAACATATGGCATGAAACAGAGAATCGCGAATTTCTCCATGTTACCGATCACCGCAACACATGCAAACACCGCCCCAATAGTATAGTTGAGGTCTCCGGGGAAGACTGATGCGGGGTACCAGTTATATCTTAAAAACGCTAACAAAGCAAACGCGAATGTTAGGGCAATCATTGCCGCGTTAAATTGTCCATGCTTATACGCATATAATCCAACACTTAAATGAAGAACAAAACCCATACCTGTTTCTAATCCATTAAACCCAGCTAGAAAATTAGTTGCGTTACTACAACAAAGAATAGCTAGGGGAACTAAAATAAGTGGATAAATTAGACCGAATTCTACGCGCCCAACAAAGGGTAGAGCCATGTAACTGACACCAGCATTCACCGCCATTAGCGGTACTGCCGCAGGGATCGGTATGAAAAAGTATAGCCAACGAGGGATCCCCATTTTTTTATATTGTTCAAACTCTCCTTCTCCCTCGCGCTGCTTTTCTAGTGCAGTTAAGTTATCAAAAACTCCGATTAGAGTTATTATTAGAACTGTGCAGAGACTGGCAAGGATATATACTAACCCGTTTAATCCCGGAGGAATAAATACCTCTAAACTGATAAAGAAGAAAACGCCAAAGAGAAACCCAGTTATTACTCCGGGTCCACCCATATCAGCTACAGGTTTCTTTTCCTTTTTCATAATGTCAGACCCAACGATTCCTATAGAGTGCATAAATTGATTGAAATATGGTACAATCAGGTATGTAGTTACAAAACTTAGGGATATTGCCCCAACTATACTTATGGGAATGCTATTCATGGATATTTAGAAGACGACCCGATGGTTTATGAAACTACCCCCAAGGTTTATCCCAATCAATGTCCTCAATGCCAACGTGAAGCCTCTAATCGTGGATGCGTTGGCCTCGGGGAAGGGCATTCGGCACAGTACTCAGGATGTGATAGGAGCTGGCCCACGTACAGTAGCGGGAGTGTTGGAGGTAAAGGGGTTTAGCCCAGTTATTGTTCCAGTCGAGGTGTTTCTTGATGAAAAATCCAGATTCAGGGATTACAATATATTACTCATAAGTGGGATGACAAGTGATCTCCCAGCGATCCAGAAGAGTGTCAGGAAGTGGAGAAAGAGCAATAGTGGCCCGGTTATCATAGGCGGGCCAGCTGCATCGGAACCGGATAGAGTTCTGAGCAGAACAGGCGGAGATATCGCGGTAACCGGGGAAGGGGAGTATTCTCTCCTTGAGTTACTTGACGGGAGATTAGAGAACGGTAAAATCCCAGATAATCTTGAAGATATCAGAGGCATATCTTATAGGCTGAAAAAAGAGGTTAGGATTAATCAGCTGAGACCGGTCCAGCCAAAGAAGGTTTTTACCGATTTTCCTCCATCCACCAGTACGATAACTGGGTATCGACTCTACAAATCTGGGAGAGTATATGTGGAGGCAGTAAGGGGCTGCAGTAACTTTCATAGGGCTCGATTAAGCGAGTTGGGTGAAAAATGCATATACTGTGAGCAGTGCACCGAATCGGGGTTAACAGAGAGATATGACTGCCCAGTTGGAATACCTCCCGGCTGTGGATACTGTAGTGTACCCAGCCTATACGGACCTCCAAAGAGTAGATCAAGTGAACTGATCATCGATGAGACAGAGAAACTCCTAACTCTAGGAGTTCACAGGATCGTTCTCAGCGCCCCCGGATTCCTAGACTATCAAAGAGAGGCACTGGTTTACCCAGAACCCTTAACGGATCCGAGAAGCCCTGAACCCAACTATGAAGAGATAGAGGAACTACTCTCGGGTTTAACGGGTCTTCCAGAGGTAGAGAGAGGAGAGGCTTCGATTATGATTGAGAACATGAAGGCTGCGCTTGTTACTGAGCGAGCCGCGAGTATTCTTGGCCGATACCTCAAAGGCACTCCAGTAAGTGTTGGTTTTGAGACTGGTTCAGATGAGCACAGTAGGCTTCTGGGTAGACCTGATACACCATCAGAGACACTGGTCTCGCTGAAAAGGCTCAAGGAAGCGGGAATGAAACCGTATGTTTACTTTATACATGGATTGCCGGGTCAGAACAACAAAACCGCGGATGAGACGGTGGATATGATTAAGAGAAGCATGCAGATAGGAGCAGATAGAGTAATTCTCTATAGATTCCAGAGCCTTCCAGCTTCTACATTCAGCCAATGTTCCTCGGGGGCACCAGCGACACAGGACTCGATAAGTAAAAAGATCTATGACGCGGCACAGGAGGCTAACATGAATAGCAAGGAGACGCTGGTGGGAGATATAATCAAAGTGGTTATCGCTGAGAAATATAGTCGTGATCGGAGTTTCTGGGTTGCTTATCCTATGCTTCATGGACCTGTAATGTTGTTGAAAGGCGATCATTACGAAGAAGGAGATGTGGTTAACGCACGAGTTTCCGGTGTCGCAAGTGAAAGAATGGTCTATGGAATAGCTCAAAATAGGGGAAATAATATTAACTTTAAATGAGAGGGTTTAGAGTTATCTTAGGGTCGTTAATATGTCCGCCAATAATGGTATTGAAACAACGAACACAGAGGGGCCAGTATACGAATGTGTAAAGTGTGCTAGAAGAGTAGCGCATAAGGACCTGCAGCGGTATATCAGCTTCAGGTGCCCATACTGTGGATACAGAATATTCAGAAAAGTCCGTGCACCAATAGTGAAGAGAGTAAAGGCGAGGTAAATGGCCACACTAGATAAAGCGAAGACTCTTGAAGAGAAAAGGGCGGCGTTGATCATTCAGTACCGTAAGCTCACAGTTGACGCGGTTGAGAAGGAAGAGGAAAAGATTACTTATAGGCTCAGCCAGGGGGATAAGAAATATTTGATGCATATTCTTCTGGATAAGAAGACCATAGGCATCTCCTTCATCAGGGATCTTAAGGATCAGATCGACGCAGGTGAGTTTGATGGCGGCATAATCGTCGGCGATGGAAAATATACCTATAGTTCACGTAGTAATGCCATTGAGATGGGCATTGAGCTTATTCCTCCGAGTCTTCCAGCGTTTGATATCTTTGAGCATGATCTTGTTCCTCTGCATGAGTTACTTAGCAAAGAAGAAAGAGATGCGGTTGCTGAGAGATACCATGCTTCACCATACAAGTTCCCCTGGATCAAAGCAGCGGACCCTATCAGCATTATAATCGGTGCGAAGGCGGGAGATGTTATGCGGATCGTTCAAAAGAGTGAGACCGCAGGCAGATACGAAAGCTACAGATACGTAGTCTAATCTTTTATTATTTCAGATAATATTACTATAGCCTCCCCGAGAGGCATGTTTAATCTTTGGCTGAGTTCTTCTGCGGTTGAAGATGGGTTTTCTACCATTATTACGTCTTTAACGTAGTTGAGGTGTGATTTGTACATGGGAAGGGTTTGTGCAGTCTCTACCAATATTAACCAGAGTGGGCTATCCTTGTACTCCTCAGCCATGTGCATTGATGGTTTTTGTATGGGTTAAATGTTAGCCTTGGGTTAACTTGTCATACATCTTATCAAGAGTCCATCTGAGGCTGCTGTTGATTTCTCTTAGACGTCTCTCTCCACCATAGTTTCTTATGGTTAGTAAAGATATTTTTCCATCTTGATCCTCGACAGAATATTCTAGGATTTCATCTGGATCAAGTTCGCCATTAGTTGATCTTTCTTGATCGGTTTTCCGCATGTTTTCGAGTACACGATCTATCAAGAAACTCTGGAATGGAGGTATATCCACTGTGAACTCGAAGGTTACAGCTGGCGTGAAAATAATTGTATGCTCCTCCACTTGGACTGTGCCAAGAATTGTACCATCCTTGCTTGTGATGTTCATCAGGTCTTCCAGCTCATCTTCAGGAATAGGAGCTGATACTGATTCTTTTTGGGGTTTTACAGGCTTATCCTGGACCAGAGTATCAGCTGTAGCAAATGTTCTGAAACCCGTGTTAACTATGAGTTTATCGATCTCCTCCATGGCTTTCTGAAGATCTTTTATCTCTTGTTCTAATTCGAGAATGCGTTGTTCCATAGATTCCCGGAACCCGAGGAGTTTCTTTGTTTCCTGCTCATTACTCATAGTTATCTACACCTCTACTGAATAGAAATGGAGAGGGAATTTAAAGGCATAACGTGATGTGATACTGTAATGTTAGGTAGAAAATTCGTGGAGAGATATCTTGAATTCAGCAGAGTGAAAGATAGCTTTCTATGTGTCGGAATAGACCCCGCGACAGCGGATATGAGAAACAAGTATAGTATTCCTATGGGTTTCATCAAGGAGAAAGGGGAGTCAGAGGCTCTGAAGGAGTTCTGTCTCAACGTTATCGAGAAGGTTACTCCATACGCTCCGGTTATCAAGCCAAATGCCCAGTTTCTCGTCTACGCGTTGGGGTATGAAGGACTCAGAGATATTGCTGATAAGATTCATGAGGGAAACAGCCTGGCTCTACTGGATATAAAGCTCAGTGATATCGGCAGCACTATTGATGCCGGTCTCTACTGGATCGATAGGCTTGGCTTTGACGCTGTAACATTCAGCCCATTCCCGGGGTATGAGAATGGCGTAGACGCGGTCTATAAGTGGAGTGAAAAAAAGCAGAAGGGCATATTCGCTTTGTGTAGGATGAGCAATCCGGGTACACATGATTATCAAAGCCGTATTATGGATGGCGAAAAATTCTACAAACGGTTGGCAAGGGATGCCTTTATGCATGGCTCAAATGGGTATGTGGTAGGTTGTACGGCCAGCGAGGAGTTACAGGAGATCAGAGAGATCATAGGAGAAGAAACTCTAATACTTTCACCAGGTCTCGGGGCTCAGGGTGGGGACCCTGAGACCGCTCTTCGATATGGTACTAACAGTCGGGGAGAAGGTTTGATTGTTTCTTCTTCACGTGAAATAAACTTCGCCTATGAGGCTCTTGGCTGGGTCTTTGATCGATACGCTGAGGCTTCTGGTCAAATGGCTAAGAAAAAGCGTGACGAGTTGAATGCTATTCGGAAAAGACTTGGAAAATGATGGACCGTAGAGGTTTAATATACCACAAGGTAACGATATGAGAGGTTTAAACGGTTGACCACCAAAATCTATGAGGTAAGGTTTCATGGCCGTGGCGGCCAGGGAGCCTGGACTGCCTCACTTCTTCTCGCTCAGGCAGGTTTAAACGAGGAGAAGAACATTCAGAGCTTCCCTGCCTTTGGACCAGAGCGTGCAGGTGCCCCAATTACGGCGTTTACGCGCATCAGCGATGAAAAGATACAGATACACTCTAGCATATATGAGCCAGACGTTGTAGTCGTTTTGGATCCAACTTTGCTAGGGCCAGCTGTAGCTGAAGGAGTCCAAAAAAAGACTAAGATAATCGTTAACACCGATAAAACAGCCAAGGAAGTGCTCGATATTCTCGGATTGAAGGGTATTGAGACATGGACGGTTGACGCGACGACTTTGGCGATTAACGTGCTGGGTAGGCCTATCACGAATACTGCAATGCTTGGCTCTGTTGTAAAGGCTACAGGAGTAGTAAAGCTCGACAGTATGTTGCAAGTCGTTAAGGAAAGGTTTGACGGTAAAATTAGCGAACTAAACGCAGAACTGGTAAAGAAGGCGTATGAGGAGGTAAAACGAGGATGAGTAAACGACCATGGCAGGAACTCCCCAAAGGAGCAGTCAGTTACATGAGCAGCATGGATTACAAGACTGGAGACTGGGGTGTAAATGCTCCAAAAATCGATCACAGTAAATGCACAA
This sequence comes from uncultured Candidatus Bathyarchaeia archaeon, assembly GCA_964447425.1. Lineage (GTDB taxonomy): Archaea > Thermoproteota > Bathyarchaeia > TCS64 > TCS64 > RBG-16-57-9. The sequence goes on along the minus strand of CAYUTB010000029.1, from coordinate 12,643 downwards.
AGTGCACTCTCTGTCACTTTTACTGCCCAGAGGGCGCCATTCTCATGAGAGAAGACGGCTATACTGAACCGGATCTTGATTATTGCAAAGGCTGTGGCATATGCGCAAAGGAATGCCCCGTAAAGTGTATTGAGATGGTGAGAAAATAATGGCAAAACAGAAACTAATGGGACTTAATGGGGATGAGGCCGTTGCATACGCTACAAAGCAGGTTAACCCTGACGTTGTAGCAGCTTACCCCATCACGCCTCAAACAATCATAGTTGAGAGATACAGCGAATATGTAGCAGACGGACTTGTAGATAGCGAGTTCGTTGCAGTAGAGTCTGAACACAGTGCTATGAGCTGTAGCGTCGGAGCATCAGCCGCTGGCGCAAGGGCATTCACTGCAACCGCTGCAAACGGATTAGCGTTGATGTGGGAGATAGTCTACATAGCGTCCAGCCTCAGATTGCCCATAGTAATGGCGTTGGCCAACAGGGCTCTGAGTGGCCCCATAAACATTCACAATGATCACAGCGACGGAATGGGTGCAAGGGACAGTGGATGGATTCAGATCTACTGTGAGAACGCTCAGGAAGTCTATGATACCAGCATCACGGCGTGGAGGATCGCTGAGCACCTGAAAATACAGTTACCGATCATGGTATGTCTGGACGGTTTCACTCTCAGCCACACCATGGAGAACGTAATGACTCTGCCGGACGAGGTTGTAAAAGAATTTGTCGGAGAGCGACCGTTCATCGAGGTAGAAGGTCACCTTGGAAAGGGTGAGTTGAGGCTCAACCCAGATATGCCGATAACAATGGGGCCTCTTGACTTACAGGACTTTTACTTTGAGCACAAGATGCATCAGGTAGAGGCCCTGAATGAGGCGTTAGAGTACATCGTGGACATCGAAAAAGAGTGGGCCAACATCAGCGGCAGAAAATATGATTATGTTGAGCCATACATGATGGATGACGCCGAGGTCGCGTTGATCGGTATGGGGTCCATGGTTGGAACCATCCGATACGTTGTAGATGAGCTACGAAGCGAAGGCGTGAAAGCAGGAATGGTAAAACTCAGGCTATTCAGACCATTCCCAGTTGAAGCCATAAAGAAAGCTATAGGAAAAGTCCCAGTCATGGGCGTAATGGAGAAATGCATCAGCTTCGGCGCACCCGCGAGTCCATTGATGGAGGAGATCATGACCGCCTACTACCACGACAAGGCTAAGCCAATGATGGCAAACTATGTTGTTGGATTAGGAGGTAAAGATGTCTCACCCGATATGATCAGGGAAGCATATGCTAGCCTACTGAAGATCAAGAAGACGGGCAAGGTCGAGAAATCTATGAGCTACATAGGAGTTAGAGGTGAATAAGATGGAGAAACTAACACTGAAAGAAGCCGCAAACATAAAGGACACACTCGTCAGCGGACACAGAATGTGCGCGGGATGCGCGCACCCCATCATTGGAAGGATGATAATGAAGGCGGCAGCCGACATACCCACTATCGTCACCAACGCAACAGGGTGTCTGGAGGTAGCGACAACCATCTTCCCATTCACAAGCTGGAACGTCCCATGGCTTCATAACGCATTCGAGAACGCCGCTGCAAACGCTAGCGGCATCGAGGCGACGTGGAAGGCTCAGAGACGCAGCGGTAAAGGACCATTGGCGAAATATGATAGACTGAACGTTATCGCCTTCGCTGGGGATGGTGGTACCTACGATATCGGGTTCCAGGCACTATCAGGGGCCCTTGAGCGTGGACACAACTTCACCTATGTCCTGATGGATAACGAGGCTTACATGAACACAGGTATCCAGCGTAGCGGTGGTACACCTTTCGCAGCGAGTACGACAACCAGCCCAGCTGGAACAGTCATCCCGGGAAAAGCCCAATGGAAGAAACCCATCGACGACATCATAATCGCCCATGATATCCCATATGTCGCAACCATGAGCCCAGCTTATCCGCAAGATGTGCTAGATAAGAGCAGGAAAGCCTTCAGCATAAATGGACCAAAGTTCCTGCACGCTATCATCCCATGCACAAGGGGATGGAGATACGAGACAGAGGACACAATAGGCATCGCTCGGCTAGCTACACAGACATGCGTGTTCCCACTCTACGAAGCGGAGCGTGTCGATGGAAGACCAGTCTACAAGCTGAACGCAGCGAGTGCGGCGATTGCGAGGCGCCCGGAGTCCAAGAAGCCTGTGGTGGATTACTTGAAGACTCAGGCGAGGTTCAGACACCTCTTCAGACCAAAGGAGAATAAAGAGCTCCTTGATGCTATCCAAGAAGGAGTGGACTTTAGGTGGCAGCTCCTCTTGGAGAAGTGCAACCTCTAATCTCATATATTTTTTTACATTATCTTTTCTAAAATCTGATTGACTAGGTAACCATTATACGCCGCAGTTTTTCATTACTTGTTATGAGAGATTTTGAGGAGGGTAAACTTGAAAAAGCTACTCTTGGGGGAGGATGTTTCTGGTGCACAGAGGCGGTTTTCCTAGAAATTGAAGGCGTAACCAATGTGTTATCAGGTTACTCTGGGGGAACGGTGAAAAACCCTACTTATCAGCAGGTAACCACGGGGAGAACTGGGCACGCTGAGGTTATTCAGGTGACTTTTAAGCCAGAGGTGATCTCATTCCGTGAGGTCTTGGAGGTTTTCTTCACGATGCATGATCCTACATCGCTTAATCGTCAAGGAGCTGATGTGGGTACCCAGTATAGGTCGGTTATCTTCTTTCATAGTGAGGAGCAGAGGAGAGTAGCCGAGGATTTCATCAAGGAGATGAATGAGACAAATGTGTTTAACCTACAAATCGTGACCCAGTTGGAGCCCTTCAGGGAGTTCTACGAGGCAGAAGATTATCATAAGAATTACTATGCTCGCAATAAGGAACAGGGATACAGTCGTTTTGTGATTGCTCCTAAGCTGGAGAAGGTCGAGGAAAAATTCAAGGAGAGGATTAAGTGATGGTAGAGACAGCGGAATATATGGTTATAGGGAAAAAAGATGAGTTTGAGATTAGAAGATACCCAAAAATGCTCGTTGCAACTGTAAGAAGTGGAGCTGATTCACGTTTCAGCCAACTATTCAGGTATATCTCGGGTGAAAACAAGTCCAAAACCAAAATCAGCATGACATCGCCTGTAATAACATCAGAGGAGATACCCATGACCGCCCCTGTAATTAGCAGTGGGGAAACCATGTCCTTTGTGGTCCCATCAAAGTATACTATTGAGACTGTGCCGACGCCAAGTGATTCAATGGTAATCATAGAGGAATCTCCTGAACGTTTCATCGCCACTGTAAGATTCAGGGGTTTCGCGTGGAAAGATGAGGTAGAGAAACAGAAGAAAAAACTATACGCGTGGCTTGAGGCGGAGAATATCAGCGCAACTAGCGCCCCGTTCCTGATGCAGTATAACCCACCTTTTCTCCCCGGATTCATGAGAAGAAACGAGATAGGAATAGAGATAGAATACGAAGGTTAAGCATGGTAGACTACGCGCCCATCGAGATATGTGGTTAAGACCTTTGTATCTTTGATTTCATCCTCTGGGCAAGTCAAAATATCCCTGTCCAGAATGATCACATCAGCCAGTTTACCGGGTTCTATGCTTCCCTTACGATCCTCCTCTAAGGTCATGTAGGCTCCATTTATCGTGTACATCCTCAGAGCCTCCTCTCTTGTTATTCGCTGATAGGGACCCACTACTTTATCGCCTAACTCGGTCCGTCTAGCCACAGCCGCCCAGATGCCGACCCATGGGTTAAAAGGCGTAACTGGTCCATCACTGCTTCCAGCAGCAGTGATACCTTCATCAAACCATGTGCGATGAGGCTTGGTCTTACTTATCCGCTCTAAACCAACGTTCTTCAGATAGCTATCTCCGAGGTAATAGATGAACCCGGGTTGACTAACCACGGTAACTCCGAGTCGCTTTATCACTTCTATATTCTCTTTGCTGGGAAGATAGGCGTGCACAATCTGGAAGCGTCTTCCCGTTATCGAGCCGATTTTATCGGTCCTTGAGTAAGCCTCCAGCACAACATCCATAGCCGCACCACCACAGCAGTGAATACTAACCCCCATTCCTAACCCATTCACAGCGTCAACTATCTTCTGGAGATCATCAGGTTGAACAATCAAGAGACCATAATTATTTGGATCATTCTCATATGGCTCTCGCACATAGGCGGTTTTCCCACCGAATCCACCATCAATCAGAAGCTTTAACCCATAGTATCTGAAGAAATCGTCGCCATATCCAGTAATCCACTGTATGGAGTCCAGTTTCTTCACAAGAGCATCGGCGGTGATCTGTTGATAATTTCCCATAAACATCATGTTGACTCTTATGGTTAATCGGTTATTTTGGTGGGCGTGTTGATAAGCGCGCATCTCTAGGGGGGTCAATCCGGGTTCAAGCACGCTTGTTATGCCTACTTTATTGAACTCTTTACAGGCGGTCTCCACTGCTTCTGCTAGCTTCTCCTCAGCTTCTACTGGGAGTATGCTGGTGATGATGCTCAGGGCGGGAAGCTCTTCAAGTAGCCCAGTTGGTTCACCATGTGCGTCTTTATTGATCTTACCGCCTTGTGGATTCTGAGAGTCACGGGTTATCCCGGCTGCTTCCAAAGCCTTGGTGTTTGCTACTCCAAGATGCTCGCAGGTTCTGAATAGAAAGACGGGGTTTTCAGGTGAAACAGCGTCCAGATCCCAGCGAGTCGGGTACCTCTGTTCCACCAGCTTCACCTGATCCCAGCCCCTTCCAATGATCCATTCGCCGGGTTCAGATTCTCGGACTCGCTGCTTTACGGCTTCAGATATCTCATTTATGCTCTTTAGTGGGGGGTTTCGACAGTTTATCTGCTGAAGGGATTTTCCCACCCATTGCATGTGAACGTGGCTGTCGATGATCCCGGGCATAAGTGTCTTGCCCATGAGATCGATTGTATGGGTCTCTGGTCCAGCGTAGCTTAGAGTGGACTTGTTGTCTCCCACAAAAAGGAGGCGTCCATCACTGATGGCTACAGCCTCAGCGATCTCATCTCTATCATTTACGGTTATTATCTTGCCTGAGTGTAAAATTAGGTCAGCGCTTTTTTCTCCACCCATATGATTCCCAGAATAAATGGGCTGAGGGGTTAAAGAGGTAACTGGGTCAATAGCCATAGTTTTACAGCGTATCTTAGAACAAAAGATTGGTCAAATGTTCCATACCGAGCGCTTCATTTAAGAAGCCTGATCACGCTCAACATCATTTGTTGATGGATAATATGCGTTCGAATAAATCATATAATGAGCATATTCGCAATAATAGCCCCATAAAAGCAGGCGCGATGATGGAGGTATTCTCCGTTGATTGACAGATACACTGCCGCGATCATCCAGTTTAGAAGGATAGACCCAGAGGATATACCCGATGTAGACAAGAGGCGTGATGCGAACCTAGAGAAAATGCTAGCCTCATTCAGCAGCCTTGAGACATGGGATCAGATCGACCCTGTGAAGCTCGTTGTATTCCCGGAGAATGTGTTTAGACACGAGTTTGATACAAAGAACCCAAACCAGACACAGGCAGACAGAGTTGCAACAGCTGTCAACATCCCGGGTCCTGAGACCGATGCGATAGCCGAGAAGGCGAAACAGTACAACACCTACGTATCTACATCAATCCACGAGAAAAACCCGGACTATCCCGAGTATTTCCTTAACACAGCCTTCATCATGAACCCAAAAGGCAGGATCATACTCAAGTATAGAAAGATCAACCCATGGATACCACTTGAACTATCAACGAGCCCTCATGACATACCCGGGTACAAGGACCCTATGTTTCCGGTGGTAGAGACAGAGCTCGGGAACCTAGCATGCTACGTATGTTATGACCAGTTCTTCCCAGAGGTTGCGAGGCAGCTTGCATTCAACGGAGCCGAGGTTCTGCTGAAGCCTACAATATTTCCTCCGTATCCTCAGAATATGATGTTTGAGCCATATGACTGGTATACGGTGGTAAACAAGATGAGGTCAATCGAGAACATGGTTTATGGGTTAAACGCAAATGGCGCAAAGTATGGAAACAGCATGATAGTTGACTACCTCGGCAGGATAATCGCGAAAGCCGATAAAGGACACGCCATGACCATTGGAGCAACCATCGATGTACAGGAGCTGCGGGACTATAGGAAGAAATCAAAACTCCACAACATGCTCCAACAGGTAAGAACCGAGTGCTACACATACCTCAACGAGCCCATGTGGCCAAAGAACAAGCCCCTCCTACGAGAAGAAGACTACGCTGAGTGGGCGCCCAAGCCGAAATTCTATAAAAAATGAGGTGTTAAGCCTCGTAGACCACTTTACCGCCAAGGTATGTGGTTCGTACTTTTGTATCTTTGATGTCGTCCTCTGGACACGTCAAGATGTCGCGGTCGAGGATAATCATGTCAGCCAGCTTACCGGGTTCAAGGCTGCCTTTTATGTTCTCCTCAAAGCTCAGATGCGCGCCATTGATGGTGTACATCTTTATCGCTTCCTCGCGTGTCACTCTCTGATCCTCGCCCAGAACTATCTTCTTCATCTCGGTCCTGCGCGCTACAGATGCCCACAGGCATGGGAATGGGTAGAAAGGAGTCACAGGGCTATCGGTGCCAGCGGCAGTCATTATGCCTTGGTCGAGCCATGCGCGGTGGGGTTTCAACCACTTACATCGATCCAAGCCTATCGCGTTGATGTAGCTTTCGCCGAGATAGTATAGGAAGTCGGGTTGGCTAGCCACGTATATCCCCAGCTTCTTGCAGTCTCTGAAGTTAGCCTCGGTGGGCTGATACGCGTGGATGAGATAGAAGCGTCTGCCCTTGATGGATTTTATCTTGTTTGTCTTCTTGTAGGTGTCCAAGACTATATCCATGGCTTTGCCGCCGCAGCAGTGAATCCCAACTAACATTCCGCGCTTGTTGGCTGCGTCAACGAGTTTCTGCAGATTCTCCTCGGGAACCGTGAGAAGCCCAAAATCTTCAGGGTCACCCTCATAGTGTTCTCTAAGCAACGCTGTGCGTCCACCAATGCCGCCGTCGATGAGTATCTTTAATCCCTGAAACTTTAGTAGCTCGTCGCCCATTCCGGTGATCATCGGGAAATTCTCGACCCGAGCGACGCTTTCCTCGATGGATTCATTTCCTTGTATAGCGCGTAACATCATGTTGACTCGGATAGTTAGCTCGTCTTTCTCTTTCAGTAGTTGATAGGCGACCATCTCGTCCTCGGTGTTGCCCGCGTCGACGACACTTGTTATACCATGCTCGTTGAACGCCTTGCACGCCGCTTTTATCGCGTCCATAGTCTCAGGTATCCCGGACACGGGTATATACTGTCGGACGATCTGCATGGCGGGAACCTCCTCAAGCATACCTGTCGGCTCACCGTTCTTGTCCTTAACAATCTTTCCTCCAACAGGTTGAGGTGTATCCTTGGTTATACCCGCTATTTCCAAGGCTTTGCTATTAGCCACGAGAAGGTGACCGCAGGTCCTCGTCAACGTGACGGGGTTATCCGGGGAGACATCGTCTAGGTCCCACCGTGATGGGTTTCTCTGCTCGGTTAGTTTGGCTTGGTCCCAGCCTCTGCCGAGGACCCATTCACCGGGTTTTGAGGTTTTTACTTTCTCTGCTACCGCTTTCTTCATGTCTTCAATGCTCATGAGGGGCGGTGAACGGCAGTTGATCATGTTCAGCGACATACCTGTGTTAATGAGATGCATGTGGCTGTCGTATAGCCCCGGCATCACAGTTTTTCCGTTTAGATCCACTATTTTTGTGCTGGAGCCTACAAGTTTCTTGATCTCCTCTGTGGTTCCTACGGCTTGTATCTTCCCGTTTTTTACTGAGACAGCTTCAACTACGCTGAATTTCTCGTCTACTGTAATGATCTTGCCGTTGATTAAGGCTAGATCAGCTATGCATTGCTTTGGAGCAGACATTATTATCTTCAGAATAACGGTGCTCTTTGGATATAATATTTGATATTAGCTGAGAAGAATCGTGATCTCATAGACTATCTGTTCAGGGATGAGGCTGCGCCCTTCTCTTCGTAATGATATGAACCCCAGCCGTTCTAGCGTTTTCAGGTCCTGGTAGACGTTTTTTACGTCTCTTTCAAGTTTCTCGGCTAGATCATTGATGCTGGACACAGGCTCGACGCCGAGGTAAGCCAGTAATTCAAGTCGTCTGGGGGTAAGTAGCATGTATTCTTTCTCAGGGAGTATGAGTTCTTCCTCTGCAAGATACTCAAAGTCCTCTCCTTCCTGGTATGCTCGGAGAGCGTGATCCATGTTTGTCCATTGGATGTAGTCATCAAAGATTCCTGGGGGCATTCTTCCTTTGGTAAATTCTTCGTGGAGGTGGCTTAGGCTACCATATTTTTCTCGGAGTATTGCCACCCGTGTCTGCACTTGTTGCAGTGGGATGCTCTTCACGACTCTCCAGTCCATATTGGTGTAGAGACCAATAAACCCTTATTAGTTTAACTACGAGAAAAAGGTTGAGAACAATGCAATTTCCGCTAGACAAGATAACGGATAATATTTGGGAGGTACCCGTTGCATTTAGCAAATATATGAGGGTACCAGCGAGAATTTTTGCTGATCAGCATCTTCTCGCAGCGATGAAGGGAGACGAGACCCTGACACAGGCCGTCAACATCGCGCAGTTACCAGGTTTATTAAAGTACAGTATCACTCTCCCTGATGGACATCAGGGGTATGGTTTCCCCATCGGGGGCGTAGGCGCGTTTGACGCCGAGGAAGGCATCATCACTCCGGGTGGTGTCGGGTATGACATCAACTGCGGCGTAAGGTTGATGAGGACCGATCTAACCTACAAGGAGGTTGACCCTGTTAAAGAGGCTCTTATTGATGAGATCTTCAAGCTTGTGCCCTGTGGCGTAGGCGTTGGGAGTAAGTTGAAGCTCAGTAACAGTGAGCTCGCTAGGGCTGTCACTGATGGAATCCAGTGGGCCGTCGACAAGGGCTATGGATGGGACAGAGACTTCAGCCACAGCGAGGAAGGAGGCTGTATGAAGGAAGCTAACCCCGATAAAGTAAGTGAGCGCGCTATGAAGCGTGGGGCTACCCAGCTTGGCACTCTTGGGGCGGGCAATCACTTTCTCGAGATCTCGAGAGTCTCCGAGGTATTTGATGAGAAGGCTGCCAAGGTCTATGGTATTACTGACCCTGATCAGGTGATTGTATGGGTTCATACTGGTAGTAGGGGATTCGGTCATCAAATCGCTACTGATTATATCAGGGTGATGGAGGAAGCCACTAGGAAGTATGATATCAGGTTGCCCTCTAGGGAGCTTGCCTGTGCGCCGTTGAAGAGTCGTGAGGCTCAGGATTATTATGAGGCGATGAGCTGCGCCATTAACTGGGCGTTCATTAATAGGCATATTATCATGCATCAGGTACGAATCGCCTTTGAGCATGTGCTCAATCGAAGCGCGGACTCTATGGGCATGGAGCTAATCTATGGTATGACTCATAACACCGCCAAGAAGGAGGAACACGTGGTTGATGGTAAACGGGTGCAGACAGTGGTTCACCGGAAGGGGGCGGCTAGAGCCTTCGGTCCCGGTAGAATAGATTTGCCTCAGGATTACAGGTCTACGGGTCAGCCTGTCTTGTTGGTCGGTACGATGGGTACTGCAAGTTACCTCATGAAGGGGACTGAGAAAGGTGAGGAGTTGAGCTTTGCGAGTACGGCTCATGGTGCGGGTAGGTTGCTGAGCAGGGCGGGTGCGCGGAGAAAGTTTGATGCCAGGCTCATTATTAATGACCTGAAGCAGAAGGGTATCGTGGTGAAGGCTGCGAGTGGGAGGATCGTTGAGGAGGAGAGTCCTGATAGCTACAAGGATATTCATAGGGTTGCTCAGGTGAGTCATGATGTGGGTCTCGCTGAGAAGGTGATGATGAGTGTGCCTATCGCGGTTGCGAAGGGATAGTTTATCTCCTTTACTCATAAACGGTTATATACTACTTTTTTGTTTGTGTTCTGACCGTGTTGATGGTAAAAATCAAGCCTCATTTATGGTTTACGCTATATACTTTGATGAAGTTAGGGGCAACCAAGGCCTCAATCAAGATCAGTACTACTCAGTTGAGTGATGAGATCGGTGGGAGTCAGCAGAGTGCCAGTAGGCATCTGCAGCTTCTTGAGTCTGAGGGTATGATTGAGCGGAGTATTACCAGTGAGGGGAGTAGGGTCAAGATCACTGGGCATGGAGAGGCTGAGCTGGATCTGGTCCTTAAGGAGCTTAAGTGGTATCTTGAGGGAAAGGAGGCTCAGGCCATCGAGTTTGAGGGCGAGGTGGTGAGTGGTTTGTTCGAGGGCGCTTATTATATCAGTAAGGAGGGGTATCATCGGCAGATCGTTGAGAAGCTTGGCTTTGAGCCCTTTCCGGGTACCTTGAATGTCAGGATCGTGGAGGAGGATTATGATAGGCGTCGGCGTTTGGAGCGGGGGGAGTTTATCAGGCTTGAGGGGTTCAAGGATGGTGAGCGGAGCTTCGGTGCGGCTCATTGTTTTCCCTGTCTGATTAATGATGAGGTTGAGGGGGCGTTGATTGTGGCTGAGCGGAGTATTCATGATTATGGTGTGATGGAGATTATTTCGCCGCATTATCTCAGGCGGAAGATGGAGCTGGCTGATGGGGATAAGGTTAGGGTCTCGTTTTTGCCCCTTCGACGATCCGACGCTTGATCTTGCTGGTGCTGTTTAGGTCGTCTTCTCCGAATTGGTGGGCTTGGACGAGTTTTATCTTCATTTCTCTTGCTTTGTTGATTTTATCTACCTGTGCTTTGATGGCTTCTTGGTCGTGGCCGACTACTACTATGTCGGGTTTTACCTGTTGTAGCACTCGGTCTAGGTCTATGTCTTCGAATCCTAGGAGGGCTTCGTCTACTACTTTTAGTGCCTCGATGACTGCTCTGCGTTGGTCTTCTGGGATTATCGGCTCTGTGCCTTTTTGGCGTTTGACGGTCTCGTCTCTTGCCACTATGACGACTAGTCGGGCGCCTGGTCCGCCTGCTTTTTTGGCTTCTTCTAGGTATCTGATGTGGCCGTAGTGGAGTAGGTCGAATACGCCTGCTGCGAGTACTGTTGTCATCTACCACTCGAACTCGGCTATGCCTAAAAGTTTTAGGGCGTCTAGTATGCCTTCGGCGTATGCGACGCTGGTGAGTGCGACTGCTTTTTTGTCTGTTCGGTAGTATTCTGCGTCTTCTAGGTAGTTTTCTGTGTGGCGTAGGAGTTCCTGTACTTGTTCCGCGGTGATGGATGCGGGTAGGTTTCGGGTTTTTAGTGTGTCTAGGACGCGTCTGCAGCCTGTGCTGTATTTTGTGATGAGTCTGTCGGTCTCGCCTACTGGGTTATGGTTCTGGATGGTTTTTCTGGGGCACCCTGCTAGGGTTTCCAGGGCGTTTTCTTCTATGAAGTGGAGTTTTCCGGGGGCTATGAGTGCGTGTGGGGGTTCTCCGAAGTCGTATCTCGTTAGGTTGGCCGCGGTGTCTGCTTTTATGGTCTGGAATCTGCTGCCCAGTCGGGCTACTCCGATTAGCAGGGTTTCTGGGTTGAAGTCTCCTGTGTCGGTTAGGCGTTTGATGGCTTGGGGGATGGTGAGGTACTTGTTTTCCGCGATGTTGAGGTCTAGTAGGAGCAGTGTGTGGAGTCCGTTTTCGGTGTTTTCTTTTATGGTGCGGATGGCTGTGTCGGCGGGGCCTTTTTCGGGTAGGGGTATGGTTACTGTTTTTCCGTATTTGTATAGGCTGAGGCCTGTGTCTGTGATGGCTGTGAATATGCTGCTTCCGTGTATGACTTGGGTTTCTATGTTGTCGTCGTGGGCGTCTAGTAGTAGGCTGATGTGTGTGGTTGCGCTTAGGGCGTCGCCTCCTACTAGGATGGCGATGTTTTGGGTTTTTGCTTCTTTTAGTAGTTGGTCGGCTTGTTCTTCTAGGCCGTTTCTTTGTAGGGGTGTGATGGGTTTTCCTATGGTTTCTTCGAGTTCCTGTGTTGTGGTGTCGAGTTTCATGGTGTAGTTTTCGGCGTATAGTTTGTCGGCTTCTCTGGCGGCTTGTATGGCTCGGAGGCTTAGGTCTTGGTGGCTGTTTAGTCCGATGCTGATGAGGGTGATCATGGGTTTTTTCTCCTTATGGGGGTGCGTGTGGTGTTTCCGCATGTGTGGCATGTTGTGGCGATGTGGGGTTCTCTTGTTTGGCGGATTCTTGTGGTTGAGTTGTGTCCGGGTATTAGGGGTGTGTTGCATTTTTTGCAGATGGTGTGGCTTATGTGGGGGGGGATTTTTGTTCTTGTTCGTTGGGCGATGCGTCTGAGTAGTTGGATGTAGTGTTGGGCTAGTTGTGGGTCGGTTTTTGTGGTTTTTTGGGCTATTTGGTGTAGTGTGTGGATTCTTTGGGTGGGGATGCGGGGGGTCATGGTGTTTTTTCTGTGGTGTGTGGGGGTGGAAGGTTTATAAGACTATAGTTGGTATGTGTTGGAGTTAGCGGGGTAGGGCAGCCAGGTTAGCCCGCGGGGCTCATAACCCCGAGGTCGGTGGTTCAAATCTACCCCCCGCTACCA